>JBDLRR010000069.1:0-4509 GCA_039799985.1 Pseudomonadota bacterium
GATTCCAGAGTTCGATCCATAGGGCATGGTCGGTGGTCGAATTGAGAACCTTGAGAAGAAAGTTCCAGTTTTCCGATTATGCGTTCCAATTGTTCGGAATTATTTCTCAAATTGGCTCGGGCAGTGACCAGGAGTTGTGTTTTTGTCGTTGTTTTGGAATTGCCGAGGTTGCTTGTGTAATCTCTCGGAATAACAACTAAAAGTTTGGTGGTGCAAGATGCTGTTAAGAATTTGCCGCAGGAATCTCGTTTTGGCCTCGCTCACACTTGGTTGGGGTGGGGTGTCATGCGTTTCGAAGCCGCTGTTGGAAGAACAACCAGCTCCCTTTGGCAAAGATGCTTGTCTTGAGGCCTCCGTTGTTGGTGCCTGGAAGGTTTCCGCTCCGGCCGATGACACCTGGACTTTCAGCCCCGATTGTTCGGCTGTTTCTGGCGCTTGCCGCAGCCGTTTTCTGTTTCCACCCAATATTTCAAAGGCTGGGCTCGTAAATATTCAAGTTCTGGAAAGCGATGGTCCGGACGGATGTCTTGAAAAGGGTAATCATCGCTGCACTTTTGCAGTTCTTTCGAATTCGGCAACGGTCAATTGCGGGAAGCAAACTTTTCAACTGACACGCATTTGAAAAAACGACTCCCGTAATCGCTGTGTCAGAGCAAAAGCCCCATGATCGCTCCACACATGGCAGAGGCGAACATTCCGGCAATCATGGCTTTAAGACCGAGCTCGGCAAGTTCAGCTTTCTTTGCGGGGGCAATTCCCCCGATTCCACCAACCTGAATCGCAATCGAACCGAAATTGGCGAATCCGCAGAGTGCGTATGACATGATCAAGGCCGATCTTCTGTCGAGTGTCTGGCCATTTTTTGCGAGGTCGAGGTAGGCGACGAATTCGTTGAGAATCAATTTCTTCCCAAGCAACTGGCCAGCAAAATTCATGTGCTCGGCCGAAACTCCCAACAACCATGCAAATGGTGCAAAGATCCAACCCAACAGCAGTTCGAGGCTGAGCGGAGTGCCGATCATTGCAGATAGACCGGTGCTGTTGCTGAGCCATGCCAAAGCTCCGTTGCCCAAAGCCATAAGAGCAATGAAAGCGATCAACATTCCACCCACAGTGATGGCAAGTTGGGTTCCCTCGAGAGCTCCTTGCGCTGCTGCATCAATGCCGTTGGTATAGATCGACTTTCCTTGCAGAGTCGCGTCTTTGTTGCTTCCGCTGGAATGCAATTCGGGGACGAGAATCTTTGAGAAGACGATTGTTGCCGGTGCAGACATCACGCTGACCGTGAGCAGATGCCCGGCAATGTCAGGAATAATGCCAGCGAGCATCCCAACGTAAGCAGCAAGAACTCCGCCTGCAACGTTGGCAAAACCGCCCACCATGATGCACATCATTTCACTGCGGGACATGTTTTCGACGTAAGGTTTGATAAGCAATGGTGCTTCGGTTTGTCCAAGGAAGATGTTTCCGGCGGTGGAAAGAGATTCGGGACCTGAAATTCCAAGAAACCTGCGCATGACCCAGGCCAACGTATTGACGATTTTCTGCATCACACCGAAGTGATAAAGCACCGCCATCAGCGATGCAAAAAAGATGATCGAGGGGAGTACTTTGAACGCGATGATATAATCGCCGATCTTTTCCGGCTGCGTGAGTGGACCGAAGACAAACCCGGAGCCTTTGTCGACAAAAGCCAACGTCGCGATGATGGCATCATTTGCTGCACCAAAAAAGCCACTCAATGGACCCCTGATTCCGAGTGCGGGTATGCCTGCAATCGAAATTCCCAAGATGAATTGCATGGCGGTGGCGATGGCAATCGTCTTCCATGGAACAGCCTTTCGGTTTTCGCTGAAAATCCAGCAAATGCCGATCATGAAAAGGATTCCCAAAACTCCGGAAAATTGGCTCATGGTTAGTTCTCGTGAGGCTACTTGTTAAAAAAAAAGCTCAATTTTCTTCGACGTCACCCAGTTTCACGAACAGGTCGCTGAAATAAAGCGTCGAGGGTGAACCTCCGGGTTGGCCTGCGGGCGGCACCATTCCAAATTGCTCATAATACTGTTTCCAGAATGGGAGGTTTTTGGTGAAGCTCATTGGCGATGGATTCAGCGTCTTGGTCATCAATTTGTTCATGAACTTGATAACAAACTCTGAGCAATAAAGCTTGTCTCGACCTTGCTCGTCAGTGTTTGCCCACAAATATTCATCGTCAAATGACAATCCACGAAAGTTCTTTTCGAAGACTGCGTTGATTTTTCGAACCCCAGGCGCACTCGAGCTCACGAATTCCGCAGCACGCAGATGAAAGAGTTTCTGGTTCTTCTGTTTACGGCCAACAATCTCAAGGTACGGAGTGGTTTTGACTTCCCCCCAGGCCTCGAAAACCAGCCTTTTTGCCGGGTCCTCGGTTGTGTTGGCGACCACCACCGAATGTGAATAGGGCGTTCCGGTTTCGGATTCTATGGCGTTGCAGACATAGCAGTTGAGCGGCACCAACAGGACGTCGCCCGCAACCAGTTTGCTGGAAGATTCCCTTCCCCGGGATGCAGTCGACGAGTCCGACATTTGCATCGAACCGGCGCTTCCACAGGCGGTCAACAAAAGGGTCAGGAACACAGCGCGCATCTGGATCATCCTGTTGTCTCCTTTTACTTCAGGACTTTTGGCTGGTTATGCCTAAACATGCGACCGGTCAACTATTTTTCCATTTTGGCCTCAGAAACCCTCTCAGCGCATCCGATAACCGCGGGGTAAACCGGCGACTCGTCGACCAACATGCCGCGCAGGCTGGGGAACCACGATGTTGAGCGTTCCGTTTGGATTGGGGCATCGGCTTCCACGCACACCCGTCCTGACAATGCTGATAGCATTTGTTTGGTTGGTTGTGTTTCTGTTTGGAGAAGACATCTCAAGGTCACGCGGCGAGGTTGTCAGGGCTGCTGCCACCTACACCAGCCTGAAGATGAATTTGGAAAATTTGTATCAGCAAGTTTGCCTTGCTGATGAGGAGGAAGAAAGCGAGTGTTCCTCTCAAGGCAAAGCTGTTGCTGCGATTGTCTGGAAAACTCAAGGGATACCCGCCACAGAGAATGAAGAGCTGTCCTATGGCAATGCAAAGAGAGTCCTTCAGGAGGTGGAATTGTGTCGGCGGCTGAACGAAGATTGCAAGGCGAAACACACGCGCATGAATCGCTTTATCAAAGGTGCGGAAAATGGCTTCGCACAGTTTCGCGAATTTCCCGCCCACACCAAGGTACTTCGCTCGTTCGAGTACATGGACGAAAAACTTCGTCTCTGGCTTCACGACACCCACCGTCTGACGCGCGACTCGATCAATGGCGCCTCGCTGGTGGATTCACAGTTCCGTCATGGATCGGCAGGCCACTTTTGGGGAAATACGATTGTCTTTATCATGGTCGGAACCGCCGTTGAAAGTGCACTTGCACCTTGGTTTTTCTTGTTGATTGCTTTTGCTGCCGGAACTTTTGGCATGGTATTTGATGCCATCAGTTTGCCTGGCGAGATGATGTTGATTGGTGGTTCTGCGATTGTTTCGGCGGTCGCAGGTATGTACTATGTACTGTTCTCCTCGAGCCGAATGAATGTCTTGTGCTGGATTCCGTTTCGGTTTGCTGTCTTCAAGATTCCCGTCAAATACATGCTGCCGTTTTTGACTGTCATAGGCGACATGCAAGGTCTTCTGGAGAGTTTCAAGGACCCTCTGGGTAACAACGTTGCGCATGGTGCACACCTGGCGTCGTTTGGTGTTGCGGCGCTGATGACGGCAATTTTAAAGCTTTCGAAAAGACGTCCACCCGGATTTGTGTTTATCGATGAAGAACGCAGATACGAAGAGTTGAAGAATTTGCAAAATATGGATGCCCTGCTTGAAAAAGCAACGGTCGAGGTTGCGACGAATCTAGACAATCCTTTTCCTGCCGGGCTGACGATTCATCGCGGTTTTCTTTTGTTGGCCGAGCAACCTGATCATCCTCTGCGCGCAAAAATTGTTCGTTTTTCAGAAAATTATTTTGCTGATGTTCTTGCACTCACCAGCAAATTTGGAATGAAAGAAGTGGGACTCGGTTTGCTTGATATTTGTCCCAAGGATATTCCATTGATTCAATTGACCCCACGAACAGGCCAACTAACCTGGATGTCGCTCGCCGAGTCAGCTGTGAAAGGCGAAAGGCTGGCTCTTGCCATTCGCTGTCTCGACGCCTACCTGCATGCATTTCCCCGCAGTCGTCAGTCGCCTGCGGTTTTGAGCTCAATTGACGCGATCGCCAAAAAAATATTTGAAACAAAAGGCGCAAACGAATTGCTCGAAACTCTCCCTTCGTTGTCGAATCGTATTGTGGTCGATTGTATCAAAAAGCATCTGACCAAGACGGTGGAGGGACAGGACGATGCCACAGGATAAGTCAGGGCTGGAAACAACCCCTTCGTCGCCCGGGGCGAATCCAGTCGGAACGTCTGTTATAGAGAAGAAGATGCAGGCTGCCC
>JBDLRR010000070.1:0-3212 GCA_039799985.1 Pseudomonadota bacterium
AACTTTTTGTCGATGTAGCCACGACCTGTTCGGTAAAATGTTGTCCCTGGAATCAATCCATGCACACGCACCGGATCATTCAGACGGTACCAGGCAGAAACGTTTTCGCTGGTGGCAGGCAATGTGATGTGCACGGGTGCAACGCCGCGTGCAGGATCGATGGCAATGGCTTTGCAGATCATCGCCGGACCAATCGGCTCCGGAATTGGCGTGGCTGTTGGCACAGGCGCCGGCGGCTCAGTGCCTCCACCATCGGGAGTACTCACGCGAGGATCATTGTTCCAACTTCCCACCACAACCCGCATGTCGAGACTACGCACTGATTGCGTTACAGTGGATTTGTTCGGATTCGATTCCATTGCAATCACACGCGACTTGAATCCAGCGATTTCAGGATACGTATTCAGGGCAATGTGAAAAATCTCTCTGATCTTGCCATTCGGATTGCGCAAACAACCACCCGAAACTCGCCTGTCATCAGGATCTCTCAAACGCAAAATATCTTCTGCAGCGTTGCCATGCATTCCAAACGGGCCCTGAAACCAAATCACGTATCGACCCAATGGATTTCGCTCACCGCAAGGTCCATACACGTCCGGATAGCTGTTGAAGATGCGCCAACGTTCGTCTTCGCTTTGCGCGACTCTGCCTGTTGCGGGGTTCACAGGATCAACAGGACGCCAAACAGGACAATGTTCAAAGTCCTCAACGCCATAAATTCCTTCTGGTGTGTATTTGGGTTGACCACCATGGTACCGGCCTGTCACATCGGCCGAAGCAATATTCCATTGCTGCAAAGGCTCACCATTTTTGTACAACGTAGCCCTGTTGGAAGTCAGGTTGACCCGCAGTGCAATGGTCGCCTTGAGAGCTTTTTGAATTTCTGCATCGGTCATGCCCGGCGAAGCCAACCATTGCGGAGTCGAGTCCACAGCAGCTTCTTTGCTGCATGCTCCAAGCGTCACCAGCAACGAAGTCCCGGCAAAAATCATCCCGCTCAACATCACCCGCGACGACAACAACATAGGCTTCATGTTTATCCTCCCAACGAGTGCAACACAGCGAGAGGCTCAGACATCTGAAAGCAAATCCAAGACCCCGAAAAGCCAAGATATTTCCAAATCAGAAATAATCAAGCCGAGCAAACCACTCTGCAGCCGGGCGGGGTAAATCATCAATTGACCCCGCCCGCAATCTATACTTTTATTCTCCCAAGAGCAGGTCTGGCCCCGGACGCTTCTGGGTCAATCTGTTCGGTTTCTCATGCGTGTTTTGCTGCAAACAGGGAGACCGGCCTGTCATGAAATATCTGCTTTTTTTATTCGCACTTGCGGTCACGGTTTTGGTTGTTTCCCGAGCCGGAAATGCTGGCACTTCCGCGAAAACGTCCGAGTCCAAACCTGAAGTTCCCGCTTATTGGACCTCGAGCAGAATCTCGAGATCCGACCTTCCGTGTGACACTCCAAAATCTCCTGTGGAATTTAATGTCGGAAATCCCAGGACCCAAGGGAATGCCTATCTTCTGATGGCCGCAAGCCACCTTGCCTACCGTTTCTGGCCTGGTCGGCGTGAACGCATCCTCAAGGAATGGGGCTTCAATTCCTTTCGTTTGTTCGACAACAATCAAACCAGCACCAATGGATTTTGGGCCGAGCATGAACAGTTTGTTTTGCTTGTCTATCGTGGAACCCAGGAACCCACCGACCTTTTCACGGACGCCAATGTGCAACTCGAAAAAACACCCTCGAAGTGGTTGATGCCTGGACGCGTTCACAGTGGATTTTTTACGGCGGCGCAATCTGTCCGCGAGTTCACCCTCGAAGCGGCGTTGCTCGCTGAATCAAAAAGAAAGCCGCTCGTCCTGGCAGGACACAGTCTGGGTGGAGCAGTGGCTTTGCTGAGTGCCATCGAACTCGAAAAAAGCGGAAAACACTTTCAATCACTTTGGACATTCGGTGCGCCCAAAACTGGCGAGCCCGCATTCACCCATGCAGCCAAAAAAATTCTCGGCAAGCGACTTCACACAGTGATTCAACCCAGTGACCCTATTCCGTTGCTCCCGTTTGAGGACGACGAACGTGACACTTTGGTTCAACTTGCGGAACGCTACGGAACGTTTTTGCCCTTGTTGAAAAAAATTGCTGCCAACGCTGAATATGAATCTGCGCCATCTGCCTCGCTTCACCGCCGGTTGACGCAAACATCCCTCAAAGATTTCGCAACTGGTTTTTGGAAGCATCTGCCCAGATCTTATGTTTGTGATCTGGCCGATGGAAAGTTGGCTCTTTAAAAATTTCATCTTTTTTCGAAACCAATATCAACGCCGAAAAATCAAAGCCCAAGAGTGAAAGTGTTCGCTTTTGCGATATTTCCAGCTTTGTCTCTGACGAGCAAAGTTCCAGGGGGAATTGATGTCCCTAATGGAAAACTTTTTTGGTTTGAAGCAACCCAGGTCGAACCGCCATCGAATGAATAAGCAGTGTTGTTCAATCCGGACTGTGCATCGGACGCGTTGATGGTCACCAACTTTCCTCCTGCGCCGTCGGAGCCCGTGTTGATGCCTGCCACTGATGGAGCTGTGGTATCGGTTTGGGGGTTGACAATGCTCGTGACCGCCAGTTGGCCACTGACGGCGTCCGATCTGATTTGCAAAATCTTGGGCGGAACCTGAACGTTGTCGTCCTCACGCAAAACCGTCGCGAGCAACGCAACCTTGTCTTCAGGAGTGAGAGTCAGAACACTCACAGAAGCACTGGCTCCTGAGCGCTTGAATTTAAGTCGGGAAATTTTGTCAGCGTTGGCAAATCTCAATTTCACAATACCTTTACTGTCAGAAACTCCTGTCTCAGATGGTAAACCATCTTCCTCAAGATTCACCGATGCGTCCGACAAAACGTTTCCCTGAGAATCGACGGTGACGGCAACAAGATAACTTCCCAGAACAGGTACTGGTGCCAGAGGACCAGCGTTGTCACCTAGCTGCGGATTGTTGCCATCGACTCCATCTGACGCATCTGCTGATGAAACTCCAGCGTTTTTTCCTTTTGTGTTGGCAGGGTTCTGACGTGTCGATGTTGATGAAGTTTTTTCACGCGCAGCCGGCCCCTCGCTGTCGTAGGTTTCACTACCGCAGCCCGACAGAACCAAAATCGAGATAAGGCACACTGAAAACTTCATGTTACTTCCCTCTGCAGTAATTTTCGGAAGGGCCT
>JBDLRR010000071.1:0-5556 GCA_039799985.1 Pseudomonadota bacterium
TGCGTGGGCCTCCATTTCTGGTGTGCAAGTTGAAATTCCAACCGCAATGGAATGCAGGTTTCCAACGTAAATGCCAACATCTTTGACTTGTACCGAGTTTTTTATCTGCCGAGCGAGCAATGCGCTGGTGCAGCCTTCTTGCTGCTGCCAATAGGATGAATCTTTTAATTGCTTCTTTATCGCATTTGCCATGCAAGTCGCTTCGCTTCGGCTTGTATTGGCAATTGATAGCGTTTTGGAAAAATCGGTCTGCGCGCTATCGCTCGCCATTGATGACAAGAGTTCTGCAAATGCAGACTCTGTTTGTTTATCATTTGCAGTATTTCTGGTCGCCGTCGAAATGATTTCGTCTATCTTTTTAAGGTAAGAATTGAGTTTTTCGAATACAATCGCTCTAGCGTTGGTTCTCAGCGTGCCGATCGGATTGACGATGGCCCATGCTTTTGATGCCTTTTGAGCGAAGCGCGAATTTATTGCTTTCGTTGCTTCCTTGAGATCACTTTCGAATTCCATGGAATTCCAAAGTCTGAGCAATTCGGCTTCCCGCAGAACCTGGTATCCGCCTGCCTGCTCACGACTCCAAATGAAAAGTTTTCCGCTCATAAGCTCCAATGGCGAGCGTTGCATGTCAGCAAGCATCTTTCGCGGGCAAATCACGATTTCCTTAAACCAGCCCACAGGAATGCCATGCATAGATTTGTGGACGGTCTTTATAAATTCAATTGCCGAATGAATTTGTCGACTGAAAAGATCTCGTTGACGGTTGGTGTCGAGTTCATTCCAGAATCCCAGAAGGTCAGCCTGTGCGGGAAGCCATTTGGGTCTGTCCGAAAAATTCTGGAATCCGCAGACTGAAACAGAATAATGCTTCAAAGGTACTGCAGCAGGAGACACAATACCCAATTCCTGCTCGGCCTTTGGAATCAGTTGTTCACGTATCCAACGATTCAGGCAGTCCACTTTTTGATTTGTATTTGCGCCTTTTGAGTAGCATTGGTTGAGATCGAAGGATCGGTTTGCACTCGCTCCGGCGGCATCTGACTTTTGTTTGCAACCAGACACAATACTGAGTGTTACTCCCAATAGAAATGAAATCGTCATCAGCTTTTTTGAAATGGGGGCGTTCGTGGCAGACGTTTTTTTCATGGGATGTCCAGTCATTCACGTGTTTCTTGTTTTTAAGAGTTTACATCTGAAGATAGAACACTCAAAAAATGGTGAAAGATTGGCCATGAGTGCAATTTGACGCAGAATAGTCCAATTATTTTTTATTTTTCGCTTGCCGGAAAACGAAATTCAGCTGGTTCAGACAAAATAAAAGCCAATTCTTTTTGTGTCTTAAGCGCTAAATTTCAGTTTGTCATGTTTAAGTCCGATGCAGCTATTCGGGGCAAGGGGGCCAGAATTTGGATCGGCAGTCTCTCAAAACCAATGTGTTGAGGATCCCGCGGTCGGGAAGTCTGGCTCGCACAGGCCTGTTTGCCTTTTTCCTTGTGGCGTGTGGCACGCCTACAGCTGTAAACCTTCCCCTTGTTGGGAAAAGCAGTAAGCAAAATTCTTCGGCCGATTCCGGTCGTTCTTTTTCGTTGTCGATGACAGCGGCACAGAGCGGTGATCTTGTCAGTCAGTTGCTGTCTTCTTTAGAAGTCTACTCTTTTGTCGACGAAACCCTTGTCTCGGGCAAGTCGAGCCTCGGTTCAACGGTGGCTTCCGTGTCGGGCTCCACAATGAGTGCGCCGACAACAATCGTTGCTCCCGCTTTCGCTGTTGGAAAAACATTCTTGCCGCTGACAAAAAGTGGCGATGACTTTTGGCTTGTCGAAGCTTCTTCATCAGCGAGCAATGTCATACGTCCTGTCAGTCGACTGAGCTCGACCTCGGTTTCAACTCTACCAGAGCACCTTAAGGCAGCGCTCCCGGCGGGTGCAATGCCAATTGGCTTCGGCACGAATTTTTTGGTTCTCAAGACTGCCTCGAGTGTTTGGATCGTGGCACGCAATGATCGTCAGCTCAAAGCGACCGAAGTTGCATTTCCAAACCCATCATCTCCGGTTGTGTCTGCAGGTCAGGTCAAAGACTCCACTGGCAGTGTCTGGCTTGCTGACGGCAATTCGTTTTGGCTTTTGACGTTGTCGGGTTCCGACTGGCAGGCGAAGCAGTCTCGTATTGGCTTCACAGGTGTGAGTGGTTCATTGCAACGTATCGCAGGTGTCTTTTCAGCAGCGGGCGGTGAATTCGGTGCGACAGGACCCGTCATCGCAATTTTCAACTCAAAAGTTTATTTGGCTTCGCTTGCCTTGCCTGCGTCTGGATCCACGGGTGGCCCTCTGCCGACGCCCACTGCAACCGCAATGCCAACCCCGATGACTTTCACGCAGGCTCGCGCTTACTGTGACGGTTGTCACGCAACTAATTCAGGAAATTCAGGCGCTCTAGCGAAGCTCTCGGGAACAGAAAACATTTCAACATGGACAAACATGGTAAACAAAGCTTCGATTTTCGCGGCAGTGCGCGATTCGGTGATGCCGCCAGGAAATGCCATGAGTGCTGACGACAGGGCGCGCTTTTTATTGTTTGCAAATGATCCGAAACCTTGAACTCAAGCGGTGGAGTATGTTTTGCATGGTTACTTGGCTTGGTAAAACATCACGATCAATTTACTTCGTTGTTGGCGTTCTCGTGTCTTGTGGACCGGCTGATGAGTACAACCTGAGGCCAAAGAATACTGATGCATCGACGACAGAAGCGTCGGCCAACGCGACAATGATCCTCAAGAGCAAAGGCAATGTTTCATCGACGGTTGTTTCATCTGATGCTTCGGGAAGCGGCAATTCGGTGAGTTTTAGCCTTGCCGAAGTGAGCTTGCATCAGGGCACGAGCTCGGAAGTCGAAGTGACTGTGCAGGGAAAAACGCCGAATGGCTCGATGACCGTTAGTCAGCCGACCATGTCTGGTTTGAAAATCGAATTGTTGAATTCATCAGGAATGGCATTGACAGGGCCTTTGAGCTTGGATGGTCAAGGAAATGGAAAGTTCAAAATGCGGGTTTCCTCCGTTGTCGAGCGAACGGCTGACAAGATTACAGCCCCGGGTGCATCCAATGGCATGTTGGCAATAAGCGCATCTGAAAATGGAAACTCTGTTCAAGGTTCGATTCCGGTCAAAGTATCAAACGTGGCCTATGTCGTCATGTCTGGCGTCGCAGCGGTCAAAGACCTTCCACCTTTGGTTGAAATTCCTGCCGGCACAATACCCGTTATTTTCAATCCACCTGGAAGTGTGGTTGCTGGAGTTCTACATTTTGGTGGAGGTGGAGCAGGTGATGCAGCATTCAGGCATCAAAGCACAACTGGAAGCATGCCGGCCAACAGTGGGTATTGCCCTCTAAACAAGGACGTCAAGACAGTTGTGGCATACGGTTCATCAACAATCAGTGCAAACTGTCTTCCATGTTCAGAAACCGCAGCCGCAGACCTACAAGGGACGTTCTACAATCACAATACGGAGTCTTCGGCCGTTGCGAGACGGATTGTGTGTAAGAAAAAATAGTCTGAAGGCAATTTTCACAGAGGATCACTGAGATCTTGGAGCAAGCGGTTTGTGTTTGTGATTGTCAATTCCGGTTTGTCGCTGGGTGCAGGGGAATCGTAGTTGACTCCTTGCACAAAGTCGTTCAGAAGGTTGGGTTGAAATTATTTCAACAAATGAACTTGGGCGATTCCGGATGGTTGTCAAAACTCGACTGCTTTTTGTCCTGTTGATTCTGTCGTTGGTTTACCAGGCTGCGTTCGCTCAGGACGTGCTTCCGTTACAGTTCAACGCAACTCTGGCCTCAGCTGATTCTTCACAAACTCGAATCCCTGGCGCAGCTCAATCGATTTGGGACGACTATGTTTTCAACACCGTTGCGACACGAAGTTTGCAGCCGGGTTGTGAACCGTTCCAGGTCAGCCCCGAAAAGGGAACTTCATACAGTGGAGTGGTTATCCTGTTGCACGGATTCACCTCTTGCCCCAAACAGTATCGTGAAATGGCCGGTGTGTTCGCGCAGAAGGGATATCATGTATTGGTTCCGCTTCTTCCGGGTCATGGCGGCGCCGCCCCAGATGAACTTGATGCGCAGACATTCCTTCCCGGTGCCAACAACTGGTTCAATTACGATTCATTTTCTCGTTGGGTAAACACTCTGGCCCGAGGAGTCGCTGAAGGCGAAGTCCATATTGCTGGATTGTGCCTCGGCGGCACCATTGCGATGCGGTCAATGCAACTTGAACCCAATTTGTATTCACGCTCGATGTTGTTCAGTCCATTTTTTGAAGTGTCTGTCCGACTGTTGGGCCGTCTGGGGCGCATGTTGGGACGCGTCAATGATGTTTTGAACATCAAGAATGGATTTGAACTTCCGGTTTCACTGCAAAACGAAGAAATTTGCGAGCAAGTGGAACGCAGGCAATTGGGGCGAGCGGGCTATTGCCGGGTCAGGTTGAACCATCTGATAGCGGTTGCTCGATTTGCTCATTTTGTAAAAACCAGAATGGAGTCTGTGCAGACCAGAATCCAGACGATCATCGTTGAGAACGACCCGGTCGCGCATCCGGGTGTGACTCTGTCTGTTTTGGAAGAAAATACCCCTCGAATTCCGTCCAGCAACTCGGTCTGTGTTTTGGCTGAGAGCGCGTCACATTCGTTTTTTTCAACAACTGATTTGCCTTTTCCCAAGCCCTGGTTGCCTTCCCTACACATGGAGTTGGGCGAGTTTTTGGTCCGCGAGGAGCATCTGATCGCCTCGAAACCCAGCCGCTATGCATGGCCTGTGTCGGGGGCTGGTGTTCCTTCCTGTGCTCTCTGGCCGTGAATGTTTGATCATTCGCCTCTCGTGCGCTAATCGGCCCCCTGTGGAGTTGGAATTTCGCCTTGGGAAGTGGATTGGCAGGGGAATACGATGCGTATGTTTCAAGCGTTGCGTCAAGATGGTTTTGAATTTTCCAAAGGCGTGTTGTCAGCGAAACATTTTGTTGATTCAAAAGGCCATCCTATTTCGGCTTGTTTGAATCTGGACGGACGCATCGCCGCTCAATGGGTACGGCATTTGTGCGCCGAAAAGGTCAAGGAGTGGGGTCCCGCTCATCTGGCCGTGGTGCTTGCTTCCGATGATCCTGCCAGCCGTGTTTACGTCAATCACAAGATGAAAGCCTTCAAAGAAGCCGGAATGAGTTCGTCGTTGATCGAGGTTCCGCTCGACATGGTGAGCGAGTCTGCACTTGTGGAATTGGTTTGCCAGCTCAACGATGATCCCAATGTTCACGGAATTCTGGTGCAGTTGCCTCTTGCCAAAGGAATTTCCCAGACCCGCATCATTGAAACAATCCGTCCGGATAAAGATGTCGACGGATTCGCCAACCACAACGTTGGCCTCTTGCATCAAGGCCGGCTTGATCGTGCATTGTTGCCTTGCACTCCTGCCGGGGTGATTGTGCTGTTGGGGTTGTATGGCATCTCGTTGGCCGGAAAAAACACAGTTGTGGTAGGTCGAAGCTCCATTGTGGGACGACCGAT
>JBDLRR010000072.1:0-2882 GCA_039799985.1 Pseudomonadota bacterium
CGCAGCCAACTGCTTCGCTCCTTCCTTGCTCAGTCATGTATTTTGCAAGCGCACTCCAAAGGAGTTTTGGTATTGCTCCATTGCGATAAGCCGGATGAACGCAGCTGCGCCCCAATTCGACCGTCTTTCGCGGGTCGAGCATTTCCATGAGTGAATCAACGACAAATTCATGAGCGGCATAGAGTCCAAGCCCTGCATTAAAGACTCGGTCGGTGGGCAAGACGCGATAAGTGGCGACAATCCTGCCCTGGTGAATGACGACAAGATGATCTGCAACAGCATCAAAGTCATCGACATCTTTCATCGTTTGAATGATTTGTTCATTGCTTGACAGGAAGACATCCCATCGCAAAGCAAACACTTCATCAAGTTCGTGTGGTAGGGCCAGACGGACTTCAAAGCGAGATGCCTCTGATTCGTTGCCCAGATGAGAGCGGGCGTCCGAAAATCGACCGTCAAGCATTTGAACAGATGATGAGATTCGAGCGAATTGACCATTCAGGCTTGTGTTGTTCATCGTGGCTCCTGTCGAGAAAGAGATCACTAGATTCTCTCTCCCTCGCGCCTCTCGGAACAGTCCGTTCAATTACGAAACGGTGAATAATTTCGTCGATTTGTGAACTCACAAAATTGTCAAAATTGACCTTTCGACACTTGCTTGTGAAACGAATGTGTCACCCTTGCCAGAAACGATGACCGCCCGCTAAGTACCGCTCGTCCTTGTCTACGGACAACTTGAGGAGGTTTTCCATGCGTCTTGTATCGACACTTGTTCTTTCGACTGTTTCAGCTTCTGCATTTGCAGCTCCATTTACATTCAAAGGCTCCGACACCCTCGCAGGATTGATGACCGACGCCATTCAGGCAGCAGGTCTTCAAGACGAAATTCAGTATGCCGGTGGCGGCTCTGGTAAAGGTGAAGAAGCTATTGTTGCTGGTCAACAAGGCATTGCGCCAATGTCACGCGAGATGAAGAAAGATGCCATCACCAAGGCTTCGGCAGTGGGAATCAATCTGGTGGCGCACCCAGTGGCTCTCGATGGTCTCGGAGTTTTCGTGAATCGTGCCAATCCCGTGAGCAAGCTGAGCCTTCCACAGGTCAAGGCGATCTTCATGTGTGAAGTTACGGACTGGTCAAAGGTGCCAGGGTCCAACAAGTCAGGACCCATTGAGGCATTTCGTCGCGACGACAATTCCGGAACAACCGACACCTTCAAATCCATCGTTGGAATCAAGAGCTTTGGCGCTTGCGTGAAGGTCCTGCCCGAGACTCCCGACATTGCAAACGAAACATCAAGCAATCCAAATGCAATTGGGTATTCTGGTCTGTCAGCGACACGTGACGGAAACAGACCTTTGAGCATTTCAAAGGCTGACGGAGCCGGATCTTACTTGCCGACAGTTCACAATGTGCGCGTCAAGCTTTACCCATTGGCACGTACACTTTATGTGTACGAAGCGACCGGCAGCTACACCTTGAATTCGGCTGAATCAAAGTTGCTTCCTCAGATTCTTGATCGCTCGTTCATGGATCCTATCGTTCAACAAAACGACTTCATCACATTGGACTGATTGGTTATGAAAAAATACCTGCGATACCTTCTTGGCATCGTGGCTGTTGTGACAATCGTCGGATGCGAAGCCTCTGGGCCTTCGTCGTCCGACGTTGTCATTGCAATTACGCCTGTTCCTGGAAGTAACCCATCGATTGTTGACCCCAATGGTAATCCGACTGGCAGGGACGGCTCGGCCACCAACGAGCCCGGACTTTCAACAAACACCGAGTGCAGTGAACCCCGAACTTCATCGGTTCTGCCTCCATTGATTGAGAATGAAAATCCTGTTTCTCCGTCGTCGACATTCGAGGAGCTGCGGGCAGAAGTCGACGCATCTTGCGCTGGCTGCCACCTTGCTCCGGCATCCAAAACAGGAGGTTTTTGGTACGTTTCTTCTCGCGACAGAGCCGAAGTTCGAGCCAATGGCCAGAAAGTTGTTGTTGGTGGTATCGCAGATCAATCCGAGACGATTCTAAAAGTGTTGTCGGCCAATCGAATGCCGCCCGAAAACATGCGCAAAGCGGCTCCGCAAAAATATGCGCGGCTTCAGGCGCTGCTGGAAGATTGGATATCCGCCGGCAAGCCCGACGGAAAATTCACGGTTAGAGCTGGCGACAACTCATCAGGAAATGCGCAACGCAACAGGCAGTCCGACCTTGGGAGCTGCATTCCACGTGCAGATCAGTTGGGTGGAGATCCTGAACGAGATGAGTTGTTTCAGAATGCGACCAGTTTGCCCGAGAAGCTCTCCCAGACCGACCTTTTCACACTCGACAGTCTTGCACTCGCCCGCAAAGGAACCGTTTCCTACAACGTTGAATATCCGTTGTGGGCAGACAACGCCGAGAAGGGTCGCTATGTTCACTTCCCAGCTGTTTGGGATGAGCGCGAACAGCGCTTAAGACCTTCTGGAGCCACGTATAATCCAGTCAGTGGTCAGCTCGACGTGCCGGCCAACACCCGCTTCTACAAAACATTTTATAAAGCCGTCAAAAACAAGCTTGGCATAACAGTCTTCAGGAAGATCGAGACGCGCATCATTGTTGCGCGCAAAGCTCCTCAGGAACCTTTGCATGGATCCTACAAGTGGAACGACGATGAATCTGAAGCAATACTCGTGACCACACCCTATCGTGATGGCACACCCTGGAAAGATGATATTTTTAAGGTTGTCGTCGATGAGCAATCCGGAAAAACTCGAAAATATGCGATTCCAGGAAAGCAACGCTGCGTGGAATGTCACAAGGGTGGTCAGGATTTTGTGCTCGGATTCACACCATTGCAGTTGAATCGACGGCCTTTAGGGTTTGCAGGTCGAGATCGCGA
>JBDLRR010000073.1:0-4584 GCA_039799985.1 Pseudomonadota bacterium
GTCTCGTTCTCCTTCAGTGGGACGTTCCTGAGCCAATGCGAAGAATATGACCCAGATTTAATGCGCCTCTATCAGTACATTGGCAGCCTGCCGAACGCGCACATCATTTGTGAAACATCGCATCACTCGCTTGCTGCATTGAAATCACAATCCGAATTTGCCCAGCAGGTCGAACAACAGCGACAGACTTTGAAAAAATTGTTCGGCAAAAGTCCACGCGTTTTTCGCAACACAGAATTGATTTATTCCGACCACATTGGCGGGATGGTCTCTGACCTTGGGTTTGAGGGGTGTTTGCTTGAAGGTTGGGACCCATGGCTTCCGCAAGGATGGAATGCACACCACGCCTTCCATCACCCGACAAAACAAAGATTGAAACTGTTGCCCAAAAGCTACAAATTGTCGGACGACATGGCGTTCCGGTTTTCAGACCGCAACTGGGCAAGCTGGCCACTCACGGCTGACCGTTACATCAACTGGCTCGAGGCTCTGCTCGACGGCCAGCACGAATTTATTGGCTTGTTTATGGATTATGAAACCTTTGGCGAGCACCAATGGGCAGACTCGGGAATCTTTCATTTCTTCGAGGATTTGATTCACCGCGTGATTGCCCATCCCAATCTTCATTTTGCCGGAATCGACGATCTTCTCTCGCTTCCTTCACGCAGCCCGATGGTGGTTCCGGTTCCAACCAGTTGGGCAGACACCGAACGCGATCTTTCGGCTTGGTTGAGCAATCCACTTCAAGAAGAAGCTCTCGACAGAATCATGAAACTTGAGCCGTTGGTGAATTCCTTGAACAAACCCGAACTCACAGAAGAGTGGAGACGCCTGCAAACGAGTGACCACTTCTACTATATGTGCATCAAATATTCACACGACGGTGATGTTCATAAATATTTCAGCCCATATGATTCTCCCTATGATGCCTATCTGGATCACCGCAGCGCAGTTGAAGCATTTGAACGACGTTGCCAAGAGCTTACACGCGAACAATCAATCGCAGAGCAGCCGCAAACTGGTCAAATTGCAAGAATGATCCCATCGGCAAATACCGTCATTCAGGCTAGTCTTCATTGAGGAGGGAGATTATTTTGTGTCCCTCCTCAACTCTGCGAGGAGGGAATGAACATGTCTTCACCTTCGAGCACAAATCGTTTTCGTAAGAATTGCTCATCAGCCCTTTCACTTCAAAAAAGTTCAGTTCCGTTGCTGATCTCGATCGCAAGTCTGTTCGTATTTTCCTGCGGCAAGCCACCTGCAACTGCCGGGCGAGATTCGCGTGTCTTTGAAGCTTGGGACGTCATCAACCAACCATCCAGGTTCGGCAGGCAATTTGAAACACGCTACGAAAACATGCCAAAATCAGGAATGTTGGGAAAGATTCCGTGGTCAGATTATTACTGGCCGACACAACGCGCGGGAATCGCATTCCGCTGGCAAATGCCAGGAAGCCAGCCATTTGGCTACAGTCTGCCCGGTCGGCAAAGTATTGCGGATATGTCGCGCGACGAATTGGCAAGGCTCTCACCTGCCGAAAAACTTGATATTTACATGGGACGCTTCGATTTTCCAACGGTGAACTCTGAAAGAAAGAGAACTTATCCCGGCGCTGCAGCTTGGGAGGGACTCTGTCACGGTTGGGCTCCGGCTGCGTTGGAATTCGCTGAACCACGCGCGGTCACAGTGGAAGGCTCGGGTGGTATCCGAATTCCATTTGGATCCTCCGATGTGAAAGCCATCCTCACCTGGTATATGGCAACCCGTTCTACAGCTATTGCGGTTGGATTGGGCGCAAGATGCAATTTGGGCGGCAGCATCGGAATGAGCACATCGCCATGTCGAGATGCCAATGCCGGTGCATTTCATATCGTCCTGAGCAACATGCTGGGACGCTTTAAAGAAGGCTTTATTATTGACCTGGCGCGCGCTGCAGAGATCTGGAACCAGCCCGTGTACGGATTCCGCAGTCGGGAACTCTCTAGACAAGGTGCGTCGCCCGGCGCTGCACCAGGAACACGTCAGGAAGTCGTCGTCGAAAGCGAGGTTTATTATACCGCCGAAGTTGAGCCTCAATGGAATGCGCTCGGCCAGATGCTCGAGCGCCCAGCAGTCAACTCCATCGTTTACCGCTACAGGCTTGAACTCGACTCTCAGGGACTCATTCGCGGAGGAGAGTGGCTGCAGGAGGCACGGCCTGATTTCCTTTGGCTGCAGCAGCACAATGGATTCCCCGACGATGCCAATTCAGCAGCGATCGAAAAAATCTTTCGCGCCTCACTGCAATGACAAGTGCCGGAGCAAGACCGAGCATCAACAGCCAACTGATGCCAGCCCGATTTGAACTTTGCGAGGCCAGGTCACCGCACCTCACCTTGCGCGGCTGCAACGGTTGATAGAGACTTCCACCAAAAGGTGGCAAAGCATTCTTCGCTTCACCTGTGAATGCAACCGGCGTTTTTGGTGTGTCAACCAACGGCAATTCACTCTTCTGTGCTTCGCGCTGATCGACTGTTTGAAGTATCGCACTGACAACCGGACATCCGCCTCCGGCTCCCGGATTTGCATCTGCGAAGAATTGTCGGGCCGCCAACTCCTGAAGAATCGGAGTGGTCAGAGTTCCTGCTGTGAGATTTTCACTTTTCTCGAAAGAGGCTGCCTGTTTCAGCACGGCACATGCGAATTGGTAGTATGTGCCAAGCTTGGGCATCAAATCGATGGCATCCCAGACCACCTTGTCTATACGCTTATAATTCCCCTTCCAGTCGCCCAGGTTCCCGCGAAGTTTCCAAAAAATCGAACTCAACAACTCACCTGCCCTGTAGACATCCCAGCTTTCAGCAGGCTGAAAACTGTCGGCCGACAAGGCATCATTCAAAATTCCTGCCCTGAGTGGCACAGTGCCACCATAGATTGATTCACCAAGCAGGTTGTTTCCGGTGATGGCATAGGTGAAGTAATCCGCAAGCCCTTCCTGCAGGGCACGCGGCTGACTGTAGGTTGTCGAGGGAACAATCGAACGGTAGATAATGTGATGCGAAAATTCATGAAAGAAAACATCGGAATCTTTGGTCGTGTTGGCCAATTCACCCGGCTCGGGAATTCTTCCTTCAACTCCGGTGGAAACATAGATCACAGGATTTGTTGAATCGAGGCTCTGACTAAAGGGTGCGTAAGAAGGGCCTCCTTGAACCTCGGCACGAACAAAAACATCAATGGGCCCCTTCAGGCCAAAATCGCCGAAATAATTTTTTTGCGCGTCAGTTTGTATTCCCCGATGCCACTCCATGGCTTTCTGTATGGAATAGTAACCAACCATCTCGGAATATTCTTTTGATTCAGGAGGATAATCGTATCTCCCGGTGAGTGATCTGGCATAGTTTCCGCAATTCAAAAACGACGGACGTTTGCCCAAACAATTGAGGACGCGGTAAAACTTGTTGCGCAGATAACTCGCATCGAGCAATTCGTTGAGAGCAATTTCCTCTAGACCTGTCGCTGCCGACGCAACCGAATTTTCACGATAAAGAACGGCTGTCGCCGTCGCGTGAAGCACTGGTGCAGGTTCTTCTCCCCAACGACCATCTTCTTCACGCAACCAAAAAACCCGTTTTCCATTCTGAAATTTGAGTCTCCACCATGACTCAACAGATTCATTGGTCATGCGAAAGACAGGTTCAGGCTGCGGTAAATCCCATGATCCTGCGCGCAGATGTTCTGCAAACAAGCCTTTGGCTTGAGAGGAATTCAATGCGTGCGACTCATGAAATGCCATGCGCTCTGAGATTTGATCAACATTTGGAATCATTCCGGCATACCAGATGATTTCTTCGGACTTGGATCCCGAGTCATATGCTATCTTGAAATCACTCTCATGAAATTCGACGCCATTCCAGGTCCAACGTCCTGCGACGGGTCGAAACGGGAGTGCCTGCGTTTCAAACGTCCGTGTCGCCTCAAGCCGTGGTATCAGAAATGATGCGGACTCCGCCGAACCTGAAAGATTTGCGGACGGTGCCAGAAGATGAACTGCTATTGAAGGTGCCAAGACACCACTCAAAAAACCCAACTCACACCTCCCGATTGAAATTTTATCCGGAGAATTGCTGCTATCCACTGCAATTTTTTTCCTTGTTGATAAATCGAACCCAACCCAAAATAAAAGCATGAGGATGCGTTGTTTTGGCGTGACAAAGTCGCCGAATGGCGAACGGAAAAAAAGCGGCCCCGATCTTTCGTTCTGGGCCGTTGTGTGTCTTTTTGCATTGTCAGCATCCGTGACAGCAAATTCTGCCGAGGCCCAAGGCGCAACCGAGAGTTTGCAGGCTGCCAAAATTGGAAAAGGCAATCGCACTCTTCAAAGAAATCTTTGTCAGGTACCGATTTCTGGAAAAGGCTTCAAAGAAGGAGAACTTGCTGAGGTTCTTGATTCCTCAAACACCCGCATGGCAGTCGTCAAGATTGAACCCTTTTTGTTCAAAGGAAAAAAACGTCTGGTCGCAACGGTTCTTTCAGGTGAGGAAAGATGCAAAGAACTGCAGGGGAAAAACTTGCGAAAACTGGATGGCTCAACACCAACGCAAT
>JBDLRR010000074.1:0-4359 GCA_039799985.1 Pseudomonadota bacterium
AGATGCGGAAAATTTTTCATCCCTCAACCGCATTGGCAAGCTCGGAACATTCATAGGTTCCTTCATGTATCGGTCTGTGATGAAATCGACTCTGATCCATTCCCTCACTTGGAGGAAACAGAGTGCGTTTTACATTGTTGTTCATTCCAACACTGGTTGTGCTCAGCGCGGGCTGCAAATTCCGAAATTTCAATGTTGAAAGTAAAAATGTCAGCGATACCGATAAAATTCAAGGCAACGAGTGCGTCCGTCAGTTGGCAAAATGGGAAACAGAAGCAAACGGCGTCAGTTCTCGTCCATCGACGCTCCTGAAATTGAAGAATTTTGAAATTCCCGCCGAACTCGTCGAAAGAGACGTTTCTGAAAAAGTTCCCACAGAACTTCAAAAGGCATTCTTTTTTCAAAAGGACGGAAAAGAATACGTTCGCTGGCTCATTCAACCTGAAGACAGCAAATGGTATAAAGAAGTCGAATCCTTTGTGCAAACAAAGACGGGAAAAGCGCCAGCACAATTTGAATACTTCAATGGTTATTTGACCGCATCGAGGTCGGTGATCGTAGTTGATCCGGAATCCGGATACAGTTTCTCTTTGAAGGCATCGACCAACAACACAGCAGGGCGTTGGACGGATAAAAAGCAACAGTGGGAAGATGGAAAAGACATCCGGGCTGTCAGCGAATACATCGCTCGATACGACAAAAAATTACAACTCAAGAACGCCGTCATCCTGCAAGAGCCAATGGCCTTCGGTATTAAAGACATAGATCAAGCCAATGTGATTCGTTTGCTCGGCGAAGTGGCCACATGCGAGAAATTCTACCTCCCCGGCTTCAGTGCATTGCATGAGCAGGTGGGCAAGGAGTTCGCGGGTCAAACAAGTCCAGTAGAGTTTTGGAACGAGACCTATGTGAAACCTTTGGGGCGAGCTTTGGCTGAATTTGCTGGTGTCTGGGGCTTGTCGTTTGATTCACCTCATTCGCAGAATTTTCTCATTGAGCTCGACAAGTCGAAAAAACCAACAGGAAGGGTCATTTTACGCGACTTGGGTGACGTTTTTGTGTTGCAAGAACAGACAGATCGGTTGAATGCACAGGGCGTCGCCAGGCGCCTTGAGGCGTCACACAATGTGAAAAACGGCGAACTGCACATTGCGGTTGGCTTGCTGCATGGCAACGTCCCACCAAACTGGGTCAATGCTGAGCAATACAAGGGCATGTGGGGCAGGTCATTCTTTGACTCGTTCGAAAGAGAGTACTCCTTGTTGACTGGCTTTGAGCTGTCGAGTGTTGCCCCGCCAATGGACGCTTCAACATTCTCCTACGTCAGCAAAATTTACCCCATCAACAACAATGCCTGGAGATCAAGTATGATCAAATTTGCAGAATGCGCCGACAGGCAAAAAACCAATCTGGGAGTCTGTCCCGCAGGTCTCATTGAACGTTTTCGCAAGTAACGCGTGGTGCATGAGGCAACCGGGAGCCTGCGAGATTTTCGCTTTCATGGTCGAGATGATTCGGGAGTTTGCTCTTTGCCGTTGCCTGCACCTTGCTTTTGAAAAAGGGAAAAATGCCAAGAACGAGACCGACTGGACCCGACGCTGGGCCGTTAGAAAAGAATAAATTGCAATCCAATGAACGTGTGCATGCGATTCATCCGCTTCCAGGATTTAATATTTCAGGCTGAAGTCCCGTGCACTGGCACGCAACATTTCCCACATACCCTGCACTTCGAGGGTCGACAGGTCCGTGAAGACCGGGTCGGAAAAAGACGCAGACTCTGAGTAGCAAACATTCATCGCAGCCGAGTCCTGCTTGGCAAACGCCTGATAGAAATTGTTTGCCAAAGATTGTCCCGTGCTCAGGCCGCGATTGCCTTTTTACAAAGAGAAGTACCAGACAAAAAGTCCCGACAAAGCAAACAGAAGTGTCGCAATGTAAAACAGGATGCCTCCAAGTTTTTTGCTTCGACGGCAAGCTTCCGCCAACACAGGGTCGCTCGGGCAGGTTTGTGCTTCAGGTCGAGAGCGGGCATAACCGGCGGCCGCGAGCATCAGGGCTGCGACTGAAAAAACTGCCAGTTTGTGTTCACTCAAAAATGTGAGCTGAGGAAATGTTGAAATTATTCCTGCCAACGTTGCACCAAAGCCCATGGTGACCAGTAATGCAGGAATCACGCAACAAACAAGAGTGCTTGAACTGGCGAGCAAAGCCACACTTCCCCACAAGCGGCTCATTGTTTTTCCCTTTCCAGTTTGACAACGGTATAACCCGATTCGGTGATAATTTTCTTGATGACTTCGTCATCGAGCTTCTTGCCAGCGGGAATGTTGAACGTGACCAGTTTTTTGTCGAGATCGACTTTGACGTTTTCAACCGCGTCGGTGCTGTTCAATTTCTTGGTGATTCCCTGAACGCAGAAACCGCAAACCATTCCGTTGACACTGATCTTGATTGCATCTGCCATTGCAATTGCGCTCATCATTCCTCCAATGACCAAAAAGCTCCTGAAGAGGATTTTTAAACTGTTTTTCATCAAAATTCCTTTCAATTAAAAAAGTGGAACATATAGTTTATCGAGAATTTTCCGCCCAAACTGTTGCCTAACTCAACAAGTGCGTTGCGATAAAAGAGTCTGACATAGGGCGTTACTTCGTGTGTGACTGCGTTTTGCGACGAAAGTCGTTGCGGAACCCATTCTACCATGCCCCAGATTGTCAGTTCATTGGTTTGCGCCTTGTAGGGCGCATATCCCAGTCTGAATTTTCCCTGGTCGTAAAACTCATCATGTTGATTATAGGTGCGCATCCACATGGCATTGGAATAAAATTCACGATCTTCACCGTCCAAGCCAATCCGCCATTGGTAAAGAGTCGAGTTCTTTGAGGCAAAGGTCGCAACTGCGTGGTTCAAAGAATCATCTTTGTCGCGAGTCCACTGTTGGCCAAGTCCAGCACCAATGTAAAAGTTGCTCTGAAAGTCCGGAAAATTGCCACGCCAGCCGAGCAAGCTCGAATTGAACATGAGCTGGCTATGACTTGAGCTGCGTTGAGCCGAAAGCCCAAAGCCCAGCCGTGAAGATGGTGAATGAACAACTTCCAGTTCAGCAATGTCAGCATGCTGATGGATCATCACGGCCGTTCCGCCGGCGAAAACCACCGGGTGAGCTCGGGATACGTGAGGAAAGAGTGCCAATACGAGGAATGCAGTTGGTAAGGCGCGACGGCCGTTCTTGCGAAAATTTTGTTGTCCCACGATGTTCATCGGCGGTACCTCTGATAGTCTCTGATAAGGTTTACGGGCGTCACCCTCAAAATGTGACAGGGTTGACTTTGTTTTTTTTAAGAATCTGTAATTCTAGACCTTATTGGTACCTTTCAGGGCTTGCTCATGGAACAAAGTGACACCGATGAATCGTTGCTCGAGCGCTATGCTCTTGGCGAAGCCGAGGCGTTCGAGCAATTTTTTCTTCGACACCGGAGCAAGGTTTACCACTATGCACTTAAAAGGCTTCATCGACCTGAATTGGCGGGCGAGGTGCTGCAGGATATTTTTTTAAAGTTGCATGCGCGGATTCATCAATACCGCATCGGCGAGCCAGCTCTTCCCTGGTTTTTCACGATCGTTCATCATGCCTGCATCGATGCGCATCGAAAACACCAGTCAAGCATGCGCTTGCAGCAGTTGATTGAGGATCAACAGGTTAGAGAATCTGCGACAGAACATGTTGCGATTGCTCGCAATAAACAAACGGATATTGATGTGGAGTCTGAATTGGGACAATCGCTTTCCCGGCTGCCGGCAGATCAACGCGAATTGGTCGCCAAGCGGGTGGTTGAAGGACAAAGTTTCAAGTCCATCGCGCAAGAGAGTGGAAAAAGTGAAGTGGCATTGAGAAAGTCATACAGCCGGGCCATCGACAAACTCAGACAATGGTTCCTTTCAGATTCAAGCAGGGAGGGTGATGAATGACCGGCTCGCAAGACCAGGTCAAGCAGACCGTTGAAAATGAGTCACTTGCAAAAGCAACGTCCAGTGAGCTGAGCGAATTCACGTCGACGGGCGGCGAGCTGCCTTTGAGTGTAGAGGCACGCCTCGCAAAAACAAGTTCATCAATCAGTGGTCAACTGGAGCGTTCGCGTCGCAGGTTTCTTTTTTCATATGTGTTGTTTTCTGCACTCGGTTATTTTTTGTCACTTTCACTCTGTTCACAGAATTCAATTGCGTTGACCAAATTTTCCATCAATGTTGCTTCGATTCTTCACCAACTTCCGGATCCCCTTTGTCCGATAGTCTGTGGCGTGTTTTTTTCCATTTTGCCCATAATGAGTGTTTTTCTTTTCCTCGATCGATTCCAGCTCA
>JBDLRR010000075.1:0-5811 GCA_039799985.1 Pseudomonadota bacterium
CATCCGGCCTGAACTGGAATCGTAGACCATGCCAAAACCACCCCCCAGGTTCGTGTGACTGTACATTTTTCCTGAGCGACTATCCATAACGAAGCCGGTTCGGTACGACCTGTCGTCATTCTGATCGTCGTCATCATAGCTGACACCTCGCGAATTCTGCGATGCAACAGGTTGGGGAGTTTCGGCCTTAACTGGATCTGGCCTACGGATGAGCTTTGCAAAATAGGTAAAGCGCATCGTCACGCCGTACTTACTTTCATATTCTTGTGCAGCTTGCTCGATCGAAAATCGTGACATCCCACCCATTCCAAGGATGAGTCCATCATTCCCCCATTTTGGAGGAATGATGTGAACAGGGTAGAAAAACGACCACGCCTTAAATTCTTCCTCTGCCCCTTTGAAAGGTAACCAATCTCGAACAGACACTTGCGAGTAGGGAAAAGGTTCCAGCCTGTCTTCCTTCTTTTTCTCGTCAATTGGATACCCAGGTTTGAGCGCAGACTCGTCAACCTGAGTGTGAACAATTGTTATTTTGAAGTTTTCAGGGATGTGAGCAACATAGTCCAAACTATAGATTGAAAATTCGGGTTTTCGGCCACCTGCGGCAACAGAGTTCGGATAGGTCGCGAGTCTCAGGCGGTCTGGAAAGTAAATCCAGCCCACGCCCTTTTCATCTGTGACTGTCACTCGCCATCGTCCGCTGGAATCGTGGAAACGAAGATCTGTAATTGGAAGCCGCTTTTGAATCTGTTCGGCAGAATTTCCTTTACTTCCGGAACAACTTTTCCGATCCGGGTGACTAAACTCTTTAGCCTTTAAGCCCGAGCCCAATGTTTCAAAGTTCAATGTTTTTCCTGCAAGTTTCTGAGCCTCGGCCCTATAGGTATCCCGAACTGCCGCAAAAATTTCGTCGATTGTTCCATCCGGAACCTGACGCGGCCTGTGCTGAGGTGAAGGTGCATCCCACGTTTCGAGTGCTGCGTAAGAAGATGACGTCAAAACGTTCTTCGCATTGACCGACGCAGAGGCTGTCCCGTGAACAAGAGCAGCAACACTAGGTTTTGAAGACAAGCTCCGCTGCAAGCCTCCGTATGAGATCTCGTGAGCAGAAACTGGCTGCGCTTTATCGTACAATGTTGCGATTTGGCCATCGTCAAGCTTTTCATTCAAACCGACACTCGCGTAATACCAACATTGGAGTGTC
Organism: Pseudomonadota bacterium; assembly: GCA_039799985.1. Taxonomy (GTDB): domain Bacteria; phylum Bdellovibrionota_B; class Oligoflexia; order Silvanigrellales; family Silvanigrellaceae; genus RFOM01. The sequence goes on from JBDLRR010000075.1 coordinate 1,205, forward strand.
TCCTTGGCGAACTTTTCTGCATCGAGTCTGACGCGGGTTTCGGCCCAAACGTACGCGCGGCCGGTACCCAGATTCTGAGCCCATTGTCTGTCGCGAATCCAAGGTAAATCCAAAAGCCATGGCGCTCGTTTATGTGTTCCAGTTAGGGAATTTTCTTGCGCGTTTGTGCGTGGCTTGCATCCAAGGAGGCTCAGACAAAGAAGAAGAATTTCCGCTCTGAATGATAGTTTCATGATACCCCCGAAGTTCCAATGACACTCAAATCATTGAGGCGAATGGAAGCGCGTCAACAGAATTTACAAAATACTCGCGTGGTATCGGCCCGAAACGAATGCGACTTCAAACATTTGACCATAAATTGTTTCATTTTGGATACTTGAGTATCGAACTTTTGCTCAGATCTGTCTCGTTATTGGTTCACCGTGTGACGTTGCTCGACGAGCCTGATCCTACAGGAAAACATGTTGTTCAATGCTCTGAAGGCAACAACTCTCTCATACCGCAATCGGTCTAGTTGATGCCAAACAAAGGAGCCCCATAAGCCTCCTAAACTCGTCTCCTTTTTTTTTACGCTCTCTTGCTCCGCAGTGGCGGCCGAAACCTCCTCCAGTTGCAAAGATTGGGAGGTTCACTGACTTGGAATGGCAAAATTATCCTGTCTTGAAGAAGCTCTTAAAAATCATTGTTTCAGACCCCTCAGACAAGCACAACAGCCGCCGGAGTGAGGGAGGATATTTCCTGATTCTGTTCGCAATATTCGCATTTGTGCTGTCGGCAATCTACTTGATTGGCCACCGGACACCCGCGGTCGAGAAAGTCGAGATGTCTTACCTGATTGAAGATGACAACCGAGAGATGTCACTGCAGGAAGCGTTGTTTGTTCTGAATAAGGGCGATTTCCTGCCCTACAACAAAAGCAAAGACACTCTCGATTTGGGATATATGCGCGAGGGTGTCTGGGTGTTGATAAAATTCACCAACAGAACCGATCCTCCGACGAGTAAGTTCGTTTTACAGATGAGACATGCCTACATCAGTGGTTCTTACACCCCGCTTGAAGTGAATAAAAATTCAAACTTATCAAATTTTTTTAGTCCAATCTCAACGTACAACTTCACCGATGCGAAGTTGCCTCGGCTACAGAATCTGGCAAACATTCGCCATGTTTCCTTCCCGATCGAGGTCAGTCCCGGCAGCTCTTACTTCGCTCTAGTCCGTCTCCGCGCAAACGCGATGAGTGTCCCTTTTCTTCTACTGGCAGAGCACGACTTTCTGGGATCGATTGTCGAGGAAATGGTCATCAATGGCAGTTTATTTGGAGGACTGGTACTGCTCGCTCTGTACAATACGATGGTCGGCATAGCCAGACGAGAAAATGAATTCGTTCTATATGGAGCATACGTTGCCACCCTGAGCCTGACGATTGTTGCTATCAATGGAAGCGGTCGGATGTTTATTTGGCCTGAGTTTCCGTGGGTTCATCATAATTCCTCAAATATTCTTATAAATCTTTGCAGCATTTCGTATTTGGCCTTCACTCGCTCTATTTTTAAAGAATTAAAGCTTTTTGGTTTTGAAAAGCTGCTCTGGTCTGGTGCAATGTTTGTTTGCTCTGCTGGAATTCTTCTCCAGATATTTGAAGGAAAATATGCGTTTTACTCTTCAGTTGGAGCGAATCTGGGTGCTCTCCTGTCACTTACTCTTGCATTTTTTCGAGCAGTGCGGGCACGCAAGGTCTATGGTCGGATCGCAAATCTTTTCCTGATTTCCGAGAGCACGCTCTTTCTCGGTGCCTTTGTCTATTGCATCAAGATGTTCGGCTGGTTGCCCGAAACTCCTTTCACCATCAATGTCGTCACTGTTGCTGCAACACTGGAAGGGATTTTGCTATCCTTCGTCCTGTCGGAAAAGATGCGTCGCACGATGAACGAAAAGGAATCTGCTCTACAGAACCTTGCTGAAGCACAAGAGCATCTGGAAGCCAGTGTCCGTGATAGAACACTTGCTATCGCTGCACGCTATACTTCGCACGAAGTTCTGAACCCCGTCTTCGCTGTTCGACTGAAGGCGGAAAGAATTCGTGACGAGATTATGGCCTCGTTCAAACTCAATGACGAAAATAGAATGCCCACAGCACAAATTGTGCTCCAGAAGACGAGCGAAATCTTCAACCTACTCGATTCAATTATCCATACCATTCGGGCAATTAGAACTCTGTCGAGCGATGGAAAGCGGGAGGCAATTGTTCCGGTTGTCCTTCGGTCTGCATGCGACGATGCTCTGCGACTGCTCGAGGCCAAGACGATCTGCCTGCCTTTCTGCATTTCAAACGAAATCTCAGGCGATGCCATAGTCTATGCGCGGCGCAGCGATGTGGTGCAAGTGTTTATGAATCTGCTCTCGAATTCGATCGACGCAGTTTCGGGAAAAGATGAACAATGGATTCGAGTTTCGAGCCTTAGATCTGAGAATTCCGGTATGGGCGTCTCTGCAATTGAAGTGAGTGTCATTGACAGCGGTCACGGCCCCGAACAAGACGTTCGTGACAAGCTGTTTGATTCTGAAATATCCACAAAAGATGCCGAATCGGGCATGGGTTTAGGATTAGCGTTCTGCCAAAAACTGTTGACACGAAACAAGGGCACAATTGGCTTAGACACGAGTAGCATTCACACCCGCTTCTACTTTGTTCTGCCAGAGGTATACAGAATTGAATCCAATCCAGGTGCTGAAATGGCCAATGAAGCCTGACAGAAATGGTGACTGACAACCGCCAAAATTCCGTTCATGCAGTATCTGAACATCGGTCATAGCATTGTCGCAAGCGCGGTTTTGGTTGAACTGGAGTGCGCTGTACAAGAAATTAGAGGATAGATTCCTAAACAAGGATACTCTGCAATGGCCGAAGAACACTCTCATTCAACAGCAATCTTGTGTCCCAAATGCAGGAAGAGAGTTTCCGATTTTTCGGTCGATCATAGACTTGTTGTGAATCGCTGTTCTGAATGTCAATTGTCGTGGCTCGACCCAGGCGAATTTGAAATATTTTTCGGGACCCAGGGATTAGAACATGGCAGCATAACCGTCCACGAAGATCGGTCTCAAGAGGGTCAGCCTTCTGATCTCTGGTGCCCGCGCTGTCAGGATTCACCGTTACGAATGGTAAGCTTACACCGACATTGGTTTTGGAGTTGCCAGGATTGCAGAGGGCAACTTATTTCGGATGAACAGGCGAAGAGTCTTCGAACGTACTATGCGAGTCAACGACATGCCCGTTGGAGCCCCTCGGATGTGCCGCGCGAGTTGAACACGTCGACCGCTATCCACACACAGAGCAGTGGTATTGATAATCAGAGAAAATTTAACGTTGAAATGCTCGGAATTCCTCTTGCGATACTTATCGGAGCCTTGATCGAGTTGACAGGTTTGAGGATTTTTTTGAGTTTTCTGAGCATGCCATTTCACGAATTGGGGCATGCTGCTGCCTCATGGTTTGCCGGGATATATGCAGTGCCACTGCCATTTTTCACCTCGTGGGATGAGTTCAGGTCCAATTCTGTTATCGTGTTTTTTTGCACATTTTGGACTTTCGGAATTGCTGCGGCAGTGCGCTGGCGTTCCCGCGTGATGACTCTGTTGTTTGCAATTGCGTTGCTGATTCAAATCAGGACGACGTTTTTCGTTGCATTAGAACGAATCAACGAGTTTCGAATCTCTTTTGGATGCACAGGCGAAATTCTTTTTTCTGCACTCCTGGTCTCGTCTTTTGTCTACCGCTTCCCTCCGCAACTACGCTGGGACTTTTGGCGATTTCCCGTTGGAGCACTTGGGGGAGTACTGTTTGGCGCAGTGGCCATGCAGTGGCATCAGATTCGCAAGGATCCCTCTCGGATACCCTGGGGAAGCGCAATATCCAACGATGAGAACGATGGAGATCTGAGCAAGCTCCGCGATTTGTATCATTGGTCCGAAGCACAGATTGTTTCACACTATTTCTTTTGGATTAAATTGGCCTTCGCTTTTGTACTCATGCATTATCTTTGGAATCTATTTTCCATATCGGCGGCGAGAAAAGACACTTTTATAAAAGAGAGATAACGATCACATGCTGCTGTAAGGTGCAGTGAAAGGCGCCAAACAATTCGTTACCTCCATGAAATATCAAGCCCGATAAAATTTGACTTGGCCAACCGAGATGCGAAAATGTTAAAAACCGAGTTCATTCTTAAATTCAAAATCAGCGGAAGAAATTAAATGAGTACTCAATTTAAGAAAGAGAAAATTATATTTTGGACGGCTACGATCATCATCGCGTTGTTTGAAGGCGTGATGCCAGCTCTTACTTTTCAAACAGAAATGGCAAAAGAGGGAATTAGACATCTGGGTTATCCAGAATATTTTGGAAACGCATTGGTTGTCTTCAAAATTTTAGGCGTCATAGCCCTCGTATTACCAAAAGTTCCTAAACGAATAAAAGAATGGGCATATGCTGGTTTTGCATTTGACTTTATTTTTGCCACAATTAGCCACGGTGCAGTTGACGGAATAAATGGACAAACCTTTTTTCCATTGGTCGTCTTTGGAATTTTGGCGGTTTCATACATTTA
>JBDLRR010000076.1:0-6221 GCA_039799985.1 Pseudomonadota bacterium
TTGATCGACACTGACAATCTCAACACACTTCATGAAGTCATCTGGAAGACGCAATTCACTCCAAATGCCACGTCCGTCGTCAAGATCAAGCCTGTCGTTGCTCGCACGGCCCTTTTCAACAAACCAATCAAGCGCAGCTTCGAGGCCGCAATGAATAAGCGTCGATTTGCCGGCACCACTCGGTCCACCAACGACAGTCAAACAACCCAACGGAATCGCAATGCTCAAATCCTTGCAGTTGTGCATCGAAAAGCCGCTCAGTCCAACACTGCTGTAACCTGCAAACTGGATTGAATCTGCTGCTGCCTTTTTTCGCTGAGGACGCTGAAGGTCATGTGACTGCAAATCAAGCTTCAGTGAAAGAGGCTCTTTCTCGCTGCGCGGCAACAACTCACCGCCGCGCGAACCGCCTCCGGGGCCCAACTCATACCAAACATCTGCGGAACGAATGAGTTCGGGGTCATGTTCTACCATGAGAACCGTGTTGCCGAGGTCGCGCAGCTCCTTCAGGCACAACACCAACTGCGGGATTTCTGTTTTGCCAAGACCCACGCTTGGTTCATCGAGAACATAAAGTGCATCGGTCAAGCCGTTGCCAATCACACGCGTCAACAGAACCCGTTGGTATTCTCCTCCGCTCAATGTTTTGCAACGCCGCGACAAAGAACTTGAACCCAAGCCAAGGCGAACAAGAAGATCAATTTTTCTTTTGAGCTCATCCCAGATCTCACGCAACCCGGACAAACGGTGGGTATACCGCGCGACCTTCTCGACATCATTCATCCAGGCTTGAACACTGCGAATCTCACCATGCATCAGATCGCTGTAACGAATGCTTTGACAACGTGCCTGCCGTCCGGCAGGTCCCAACCTGGTTCCTTCACAATCCTTACAGGTCACGTAACGCCGATATTTTGCCAGCATGATGCGCGATTGTTGTTTATATCGCTCTGCCTCGAGGGCCGAGAAAAAGTCTTCGACAGAAACAAAACTGCTGCGCCGGCGGGATTTTCCAGATTCACCTGTCTCTGCTGGCAAGCCAGACCAAACAATCTTGCGATGCTCGGAACTCAACTTGGACCAAGGCTGGTTGACCGGAATCGAAAGCGACCTACAGGCCTTAATCAATTCGTCTTTCATCCATCCAAAAACTTCGCCCGACCATGGTTTGAGGGCATTGTCCTGAAGGCTCAAGCGCGGATCGGGAACAATCTTGTTCTCATCCAGCACAGCCACATTTCCCAAACCTCTGCAGGTCCGGCAGCCACCCAGAACACTTTGCCAGTCCAGATCTCCATTCTGGATAAGTTGAGTGCTGTCGTTGCAGCTCGGGCAAAAAGGTTGAACACGAAAAATATGTTCAGGAGTAACGGTCTCACTCTCAGGATCATATTCAAGCATTTGCAGGTTTGAAAATCTGTTCGAGAAGCGGACCTGACTCCAAACAGAATCAGCGCGATTCCTCAGTTCTTCGTCGGGAGCATCCGACGAAATGCGGTCGAGAACGACCATGATTTCATCAGGGCAACTCTCGACCTTTTTCTTGTCATTTCTGACTTCATCAATTTCCTCAAGCACTCCGTTGACGACTATTTTCGTCATTCCCTCAAGTGAAAAACTCTCAAACAAACCTTTCCGCTCCTTGCCGCTCGTCGGCAAGCGGTAAGGAATCGCAAGAATTTTGTAGACCTCTTTCTCGCCACCTTTGCTGAAATCAGCTTTCAAGCGATCGAGCAATTCCATGACGGAATGAGTCTCGGCGGGCGATCCGCAACGGGAGCAGCTGTCATCCATCAATGTCAGGAATGAAATTCTCAAGGGATCAAAGATATCGGCGCTTGTTCCAATAACCGAACGCGGATCGGTGGAACGGTTGGTTTGTTTGAGGGCGACTGCCGCCGGGATGTTGTCGACCGTATCGAACTCGCCTGATGGCAAACCCTGCAGAAACTGACGTTCGTAAGTTCCGAGAGTTTCCAGAAATCGTCTTTGAGCTTCAGCAAACAGGGTGTCAAACACAAGTGAGCTCTTGCCACTCCCGGACACTCCGGTCACGGCAATCCACTTGCCAAGTGGAATATCGACACTCAAATTTTTCAAATTGTGGGTTCGAACGCCAGTGCATCGAATCGAGTCGGCCGGCTGACGTTCAACAGATCTGGTTTCATTGGAATTGAGCATGCTGTTTGCCATCCCGTGTTTCAAATCCGGGCGGAGAGTAGCCGCGGACGTCGAGAAAGTGAGTGATCCACGGATCGTTGAGGTTATGCAACTCTTCCCACGTACCTTTTGCAACCAACTTGCCCCCGTTCAGGATGGCGACCTGACGAGCAAACGTAAAAGCAACTTCGACACTTGAAGTCACACACAGCAAGCTGCTGCCTATTTCAGCAGCCAGCTTGTGAATCATGTCGATCACAACGGCTGAAGTGACGGGATCCAAACCTGCGGTCGGTTCATCCAAAAGCGCAAGATCCGGGGAAGAAGACAACGCCCGGACGATGCCGACCCGCCGCCGCATGCCTCCTGAAAGCTCACTTGGAAGCTTGCGCGCAGCCGCAGGCAAGTTCACGCTGGCGAGCATGCGATGGACCCGCTCCTCCATTTCATAGGCCGACAATTCGGTCATGTTTTCCATGGCAAAGAGGATGTTTTCGCGCACAGTCATAAAATCGAACAAGGCGCCCAGTTGAAATGCCATTCCAACGCGCTTGAGAAGGTCGTTGCGCTCTTGTCTGCCCAAATCTGCAAGGTTGTGGCCGAACAACGAGACCGTTCCTCGGTCGGGGTAAATCAACCCCAACATTCCCTTGAGCAGAGTGCTTTTACCACTACCGCCCGGACCCAGAATTGAAAGATGCTCGCCACGGCGCATTTTCAAATCAATGCCACTGAGCACTGAATGCCCGTCATAGGACTTGTGAAAATTCACAACGTCCACAATAATCTCTGACTTGTCGATAAATTGCGGCTGAAGTCCTCGCCCAGGATTCGCATCTGTCGTCATTCTTGCGTGGTCCTCGGAACATCGGAGTCATGAAAACAAACTCCACCGAGTTTGACATGGGGGCTCGGGAGGCTCAAGGCAAGCGCCAAGGCAACCGACCATAGAAGGTCAAATGCCATTTTCTTCGGGGAGTGAGAAGTGAGTGCTTTAAAGGAATTTGCAAAACGCCAGCCCAAATTGGCTCCTGTGATCAGCACGCTGGTCTGCATCGGGATTGGCTGGGAGCGTGCAAAATCATTCGCACAAGCCCAACAGCCCAACAAGGAAAACGGAGCAATTGCCCCGGAAGACAAGGCACAACCCGCAGATTCACAGCAAACAACCACTCCGTCGACGGCTGAAAAACTCGATTTGCCGCTGCCACCAGCAACAAACCCAAGCACAGGCCGTGAGGCCAACGACCAGGCGCTGCGCAAAAAACAGCTTCTCCACACCATTCCGCTCGAACTACGTGCAGTTCAAAAATACGAAAACATCAAAACCAAACAACAAGCCTGTGGAATGCTCGAAGGCAAGGTTGTGACTTACTATGATTCCTCGGCGTTGGTCGTGAATTGTGTGCAACGGCCAGTGGAAGACGCTGACCTTCTCAATGAACTCGTGTTCAGACAGCGCAAACCGGTTGCCGAAATTCCCGCCCATGTCTACCGACTGATTCCATTTGGCGAACCTTGGGTGGCACATCAATCCCAAAACCTGACCATGTCCAAAGTCTGCCGAGACCTCAACGGCCGTTATATCACTTCGACAGGCACCGATTTTTATTTCGTGGAAGCCTGCAAGAAGCGTCCGTTCTCGTCTTACGTCGAGTTGCAGGCCCACAACAAAAGCAACGCACCCGTGCTGACGGTTCCCCCCGACCAGGTCGACAAGATTCCCACCGGCTCAAAGCTGGAGGGAAACTACGACCGCGAGGTGGGTGCACTTTACAAAATTGTCGGTGATTCGACTTTGAGTCCTTTGAGCGCGGGAAACAATCGCAAAAAACCTGTCACCTCGGCAGCCGAATTGGAAGAACTTCCTGAAAAGGGTGGTCGCGCCCAAGATGGCAAAAACCTCTGCAAGGATCTCAACCACAAGATCGTTTCATTCTATTCTCAACTTTTCTACGTCACAGGTTGCCAGAAGCGACCAATCAAAGAAATCCCAATCGTCATTCAACAGCGCTTTTCTGAGCGTGGGTCCAGCATTGTGGACGTCTCTTCGCGACAATTGGATTCAATCCCGACTGGCAAGGAGCTGAGCGAAGAAGAAGCCATCAATATCATCAAATAAAAAATGCACTCTCTTTTACTTGAAGTCTGTGTCTGGTTTTGGGTCGGCCGAAATCTCGAAATCAGCGACACGGCCGCCAGTCTGAGACGAGACTTTGGAGTTCGCAAACGATTCGTCCATCACGTCAGGATTTGCGTCATTGGGTAGAACAAAATCATTCAAACCCTGGCCACTAGTGCTGCTCGTCGTGTTGTAGGTGCGTTGCTTGCAGGCAGTCATTCCCAAAAAGAGAATTGGAACAATCGTCAAAATGAACTTCAAGGGAAGTCTCCTTTCAGCCGCGCTCATAGCATTTCACAGGAAAAATTATGCCATTGGAGAGCCGAGCCTCGCCAATGTAACCAAGCGTAGGGTTGTTTGAGTTCACGGTTTTGAGAATGATGGAAGGAGCAGCTCCCTCACCCTTCAACTCAATCCACAGGCGCTTTTCGGTCTGCCAAAAGCCAACGACAGCAGTTTCGCCGTCCTGGCCGTATCGAACGGCTGGCCTGGTGCCAACCGTGACAATTGAAGGAAGTTTTGAAACGGTTCCCACGTTCCAGGTTGCAGTAAAAGCCTCGCTTCCGGTTGGTGGTGGCTCCTTGCTTGGGCTACTGCTGTAGGAAACACAAGAGTAAGTCGATGTGGCGAAAGCTTGCGATGAAAAAATGATACCGACAAATGCAAAACCAAGTTTCAACATGGAGGCTCCAAAGATTAAAAGCGATATTCATCGACTCAGAACCCTTCATTACTAGGGTTGCCGCACCGGAGAGGTCAATGTGCAAAATTTGACGTCACTGTTGTTTTTTGATGGAAATCGCTTGAAACCCTTTCCTCGAAAATGAACACCACCAAAAAAACTTTTCGGTTGCGGCAATTGTGTTTTTCAGAGGATGCTGAAGGCAATTTGCTGGTGCTTATACATGGGAAAAGAAATGTGTCGGCCCAGTCATCTGCATGAATCTTCGCTGACTGATTTACATTTTGGCAGACCCTGGAAGCATTCTCAAAACCACATAATCACGAGGAGCATCGGCAGGCACAAATCCAGAAACATAGCTTTCTGCGCCATGGCCTACAGCCAAAATCTGATTCTTGTCGATTCCGAACTCATAGCGCAGAAAACGCTCGATGCTTTCAGCCCGCTGCAGTGTTTCCTGGCGCAGCTGCTGGCGCGAACCCGAACGTTGCGCATGCACTTCAATCAACAACCGGCCACGCGCGTCGGAAAATTTGCTGCTCAGCAATCTTCGCAGCGAATCACGTCCGGTTTCACTCAATTCCAACTGCAAATGTCCATCCCGCGACGAGCGGCTGTCGAACAATGCATTGGCAGGCACGGTCACCCGCGGAGCAATCTTTTTAACTTCTGCAATCTCTTTGCGGCGCACTACCACAAGATCGCCAACCATTGGCATGGGATACAGATTTCCTGAAGAAACCAGCTCATCTGTCACTCCACGGTCGACACTTGGAGCCACACCAGCGACCGACAACAATCCCTCGACGGTGCTTCCGTTGCGTGCAGCAACTTCGCCTTGTCCCACTGCGACCCAACGGCCAGGAGGCAAACAGCGGATGAGGTCAAACTCGGCACCCGTCTGCAGCCGTGACGGCTCCTCGAAGCCATCATTGTCCAATGCCTGATTGGTCAAAGACCAAGAAACCAGGACACGACCCTCGTCATTGCGCTCAACCCTCTGAATGGCAACCGGTTTGTCGGGCAACGCGCTCAAAGCCTCGCCGCCGCAGTTGCGGGTCGCAGCCTGGGCCAAATTCAACTCAGGATTTACCAAAGATAATATTATCAATGTCTTGAGCGCGACAGCTGAAAAACGCAACAGACCCGATCCAATTCGACAGTCTTCAATTCCATGCTTGAGTCTCGAGATAACCATCATTATGGACTCCCCGGGAGGCAGCTTGAGCTCCAACACTTTGTTGGCGTTTCGACGCG
>JBDLRR010000077.1:0-7065 GCA_039799985.1 Pseudomonadota bacterium
CGCATCTACAAACGCGTCTCAACGGAGACATTTGATTTCAATAAGCCCATCGCGCAGACCGAAAAGCAGTCTTTTCAAACGGAAGATCTTCGTTTTTCACCCAAGACTTGTTTTGTGGTTCGTTTTTTTGTCCCCGAATTTGATGGCGACAAAAACACAAATGAAGTTTGCACCACAGAATTCGAATACCAGTTCCAAGGGCTTGAGGAATTGACCCGCGATGAAAAGAATGTCTGGACGCTCAGCTGGAAACCATCGCCGTTCAAAAGATCTTCGTATCGGGTGTACGAGGTGGATCCCAACGGTGCTGTCAATGCCACCGTGTTACGGGACGTCAGCGAAACCTCAACACGCATGGGGCCTTTTGCGGTGGGCGTGGTCAAGTGCTACGTCGTCCGACTGCTGATTGGCGGCAAAAGTGATGGAGACGCAAACACGCGCATGAAGTGCACCGACAGCAACCGAATTGGTCGGTTTGTTGGTGTTGAAAAAGCGATTTCCGAGGCCACCGGCGTGGTCAATTTGCAATGGTCGGCGGCAGAGAATGAGTCTATTGTGGGCTATATCATCTATCGCGGAACCTCGTTTCAGAACGTCGTGACCAAAGTCGACCTGCGGCAATCCAACAATATCACGCTTCGTGACCTCGAACCTGGAAGCACCCAGAGTTTCGGAGTGCGCGCTTTGTCGCAGGACGGTACAGAGGACCCAAACACGCGCACGATCAGTGTTGAAGTCAAGGATCTTCGTCCACTCACTTTTTCCGGCGTCTCCGATGCAACAGTTTCAGGAAAGGGAGAAGTATTGTTGCGCTGGAGCGCTGTTTCTGGTGCAACAGAGTACAGAATTTATTGGGGTGGTGGCCCCATCGACAGCCTCACGCCTCCGGATGAAACAAAGCCTTTGTTGGTGATAACTGATCCAACCAAAGCTGAAGTGCGCATTCAAAACCTGGGCGATGAGATGGAACATTCATTTTTGATTCGTGCTCTGTCTCGCTTCGGGGTTGAAGAGAAGAATGCCGTTGTTCGCAGGGTGCAGATTCCTGATCAAGGCGCACCGGTGTTCAAAGGAGTGAAGACTGCTGCATTGGTTGACGGCAAGGTCAAACTCGATTGGGAACCTGCGGTGGGTCTCGTAAAGCGCTACCGGATTTTCAGAACCAAAGGTTCAGCAGCGACCATCGATTATTCCCAGACAACATTGCCCACCGAGCCAGGTACCTCGACTTCCACCATCATTGGGGGCTTCCAGGCCAACCAATTCTATACATTTGCCGTGCGTGCCGAGGATGATCGCAATCAGGATTCCAACACAACCACAGCCACTGTTCTGGTGGGTCAACAGAGCTTGCCGGTTTTTTCAGGTTACACCGGTGCGAGCGCGCTGGGCGAAAAGTCGATCAGAATCTCATTCAACGTGACAAATGACGCAAATGTTATTCAATACAAGGTCCGATCGCGGCCCACAGGCAGCGCCAATTGGGTGACCAACGACATTGTTCCACAAGACCTCACCCGGTCGTCGCTCAGTCTGACGATTGGCAGCGAAGACATTGTTTCGCCGTTGAGAGCCAAAACCGAGTATGAAGTTCTGGTCACCGTCATGGATGTTTGGGGAAACGAATCAAACAACACGGCTACCTATAAAATTTCAACTCTCGATCTTACTCCGCCGGGCTTCGATGGAATCCTGACTGTTGAGCAAACTCCCGGGACTTCGGAATTGAAGTTGAACTGGATGCTGCGCCGAACGAACGATATCGACAAGTACTTGGTTTATTGGTCTACAGAACCCATGGATGGCACCAAGCTTTCCAGCAACTCGGCATTGCCCAATGGTGTTCTTAAGTCGGGTTTTATCGATGGAGCTTTGACTTCGCACACGGTGAAGAATCTATTGCGCGGGCAAACCTACTATTTTGTTGCGCATGCTTTGGATGCTCTCGGCAACGAAGAGGCCAACGGTGTGCAGGTGAGTGCAGTGGTGCTCAATTCTTTCCCAAGTCTCGGAGCTGACGTGACAACAATCCGGACTCCCGAACGCGAGCCGGGTGTGCTCGTCAACCTAACAGCCACCGACGTCAACCTGTCCGACAGCCTGACAATATCGCTGGCATCAACAACGTGTCCTCCAGAATTCAATCTTCCTCAGTTGACGGTTTCTCCGCAGTCAGGCGGAATCCGCAAGGCGCAGGTGACGTGGACTCCGTCTCAGGATTTCATTTTGCCATCGGCTCAGGAACGCACCTGCACGGCGACCTACAAATCGTTCGACGGCGAATCCAATTCCCCTGTTGTTCTCATCACGCTCACGGCATACAACCGTAGCCCACGCGATGTCACATCCACGATTGCTCCGGTGGTTGGTGGCTACAAACGAAACCAAAATCTCGACTGCAGCGGCACAGCTGCGGATGACGACGGCAATCCTCTTGTGTTTGATTACCAATGGATAAAAAACGGCACGGCCATTTCAGGTGCAACGTCGTCGACACTCACGCCCGCCGTGGCCGCATACTCGCCCAATGACAAAATCACATGCCGCGTCGGAGTCACCGATGCGCACGTCCGTATGACGGCCCTCAGTGTTGAGGTCACCATGGGAAATTCGCAGCCAACATTGAACAGTTTTTCGATTGCCGAAGACGGTGGTACTGCTCCTTTGTTTGTGGGTGATCAGGCTGTTTGCACTGTGAGTATTTCTGATGCGGATGGAGATACACTTACCTTGGGTGCAGTGAGTATTGAGTCTTCTGCAGATGGCACCACGGCTTGGACTGCCGAAACTCTCACCCAGGTGCCTTGTTTCATCAGTTCCAAGAGCAAAACCTGTTTCAGCATCACTTCGACGGTCCGTCGAAAGTTTCTGCGCTGCAAACTTGAAAATTATTCGGATGGTTTTGCGCCCGTTCTCACCCCCAGCTATTCTGCCGGTGTTGTTGAGGTGAAGAACAGCACACCGAAAATCAACCTCGTGACGATTTCTCCAACCACAGCATTTGAGGTTGGCAGCCAGCTGACCTGCAATGCCGATGTGACCGATGCCGACGACGATGCACTGCAGACGGCACCGGTGTTTCGCTGGACGCGCGATGGTGTTGCAATTGATGGCGCCGTTTCACGCACGTACACAGTTGCGCAGGCAGATCGCAACGCCCAATTGCGCTGCGAGGCTACACTCGTTCTCAACGCCGACGGATTCGGTTCGACAGCAGTAGGCCCGATCAAGAGTGCTTCACGCAGCTATTCCAACAGCGTTCCTGTGATTCAGTCTGTTCAGGTTACGCCCGGCGGAACCGCGAAAACAACTACTTTGCTGACGTGCGCTGTTTCAGTTTTTGATCCCGATGGTGACTTCGTGAGCACCGACCCACCTACAGCCATCTATTCCTGGTTGACGAGTGACGGTGTGACCGACACTCCCATCACGGGGCAAACCAACAAGACACTTACGGTCACTCAGGACTTGCGCAAAAAAACGATCAAGTGTTCGATGTCGCTGGTCGCCAATTCCGATGGCCGAAATGCGCCGGCAGTTGCGGCTGTTGTTTCCACGAACGGAGCGTCGGTCATCAACACCAATCCGACTCTCACAGATGTCTCCGTGGCTGCCTCGACCACTCCTGTCGTCACCGCAACAGTTTTGACATGCAACAGAACGGTTGCAGATCTTGATGGCGATGCTTTCAATGACCTGCCCCGATACAAGTGGCTTGTGAATGGAGCTGTTGTTTCGGGAGCCACTGCCCAGACTTATTCTGTGCGTGCACGCGACCGTGGAAAAAACGTCGGTTGCAGTGTTGAACTCATCGCCAACTTCGATGGTCAAGGGTCTTCAGCTGTCGGGCCGATTTTGTCGGCAAACACGGTGGTGCCCGTCAACAGTGAGCCGGTGATCTCGGGTGTGCAGGTCACATCCATGGTGCTTGAGCCATATTATCCGGGCACCACGTTCAGTTGCGATATTGGCACCATCTCTGATCCCGACGGCGATGTGCTTGAGGCTCAATACATTTGGTTCAACGGAGCAAGTGAGCTCGCCGGTGTCACAACCCGTGAGTACAAGGTCAGTTCCGACGATCGTGGCCGTACTCTCAAGTGTGCCGCATTTCTGCCGGCAAACGCTGATGGCTATGGCTCAAGTGTGCTGCAAGCCATGTCCATCAACAGCGTTCTGGTTCAAAACCGCGAACCGGTGAAAAATTTTGTTCCGACATTGCAGCCCGAAGGAAGCTCGATGTTACACAGGGCTGCATCGGCTCGCTGCGTGATTCCCAGCACCGTCACAAAACTTGATCCGGATGATGATCCTGTCATCGTCAGATATATTTGGAAGAAGAATGGACAAGTCTTTCCTGGAACGTCTCCTGCCGGCACGGCCGGCGATGTGTTGGACTTGACCCTTGATCCACAGAGTGCTCCGGGCCAGCAACTTTCCTGTCAGGTTTCGATTTCTGATGGATTGCTGAGCGTCGCCAGTGTGCAATCGCCGAACCAGACCATTCAAAATCGACCACCCGTTGTGGTGTCGGGTGCAAGGACACGGATTACGCCAACTCAACTTTATGCTTCGACCCGACCCGGCAGCGAGAGCATCTCTTGTACAGGTGCCAATTTCACGGATCCGGATGGAGATTCGCTGACAGTCAATTATCTTTTCAGGAAGAACCTTTTTTCAACAAATCAGAACGAAAATCTTGTTGCGGCTGATCCCACGGCCACGTCGTACACTGCCCAGCCGCCCACGTATTTTTGGAGCCGTGGAGATTCTGTTTGGTGCGATGCAACAGCAGTTGATCCTTACGGTGGAAGCGTCTCGATGACAAACAACAACAATCTGTCTCTCACTGTTGCAGTGCAAAACTCGGTTCCTGATGCATCGTCGCTAGTCTGCAACGGCGGAGCCCAGACTATTCAAAAGTTTGTCAACGAAAGTTTCACGACAACAGCATGCACAACCGATTTCAACGATGGCGATGGAGAGGTTCCGCTTTATCAAATCGTCTCGGCAGAATCGGATTGTCCAGGCATCGGTTCAAGAATCACATTCGATTCCAATCAAGGGTCCTTCAGCGGAATCATGCCTGCGGTCTCTTGCAAGATCACTTTGGCCATGATCGACGGCTATGGAGATTACGCGCTTCATCCGACGACTCGCCAAATCACAAAGGGAGTTTTGCAATTCTCGCCGCCTTACTTTGCAACCTGGGGCAAAGCGAGCATGGACAACCAGTGCCGAGTCACGTTTGAAACAAAGTTCCAGGCCTCGTCTGTGAATTTCGGCTCGAGCACATTTGCTTTCTCGGCGTTGGTCGGTGCGCCGCAGACCCACATCAACCCTGATTCGCAAACCGGAATCATGAGTGGGGTTGTCAACCCCAATTCTGGTGGTGGCGTGGTTCAGGCGAGTTGGCAGGTCGTCGGCAGTAATCCAGCGTTTGTCCAGAACCTCAACAAAACCGTGGTTGTTGTCGACTCACCTGCAGTCAGCGGTGTTCCCGCGGAGCCCGCTGCAATGCCTGGCTTGCAACTCACGCCTGCTCCGGACGCAACAGGTTTGAGAGCCGAAGGTTGTTCGTTGGCCGATTGCACCGGACGTGCAGGTTCAATTGCCGCGGGCCTCCAACACACTTGTGCAGTCGCGGCCACAACAGGAAAACTTTACTGTTGGGGAGAAAACAGTCGCGGTGAATTGGGCATTGGTACGCGTGTGACACCCGCGACCAACGTTCCTGTTGTCGTCAGTCTGCCCGCCAATCATGTTGCGAGAATGGTTTCAGCATCGGGATACACATCATTTGATGCTGCGCACACGTGCGCCATTCTCGAAGAGGATGTGAGTGGTTCCATGCAGCATCGCGGACTTTATTGTTGGGGCGAAAATCAGAGTGGACAATTGGGCCGTGGTTCAGTGACAACCCCACGTGCAGATACTCAAGCTATTCCGCAAGGTGTCGTGGGTCTGTCTGGGGCATCTCTTGCAAACCCCATCGTCGGAGTGTCAGCAGGTGGAGCCCACACCTGCGCGATCGTGCAGGGAACAAGCAGCATCAGTGGTGGTGCGGTGCGTTGTTGGGGTTCAAACACGCGTGGCCAATTGGGCGACGGCACATTGCAGTCGAATCCTTCGCCTGTCACTGTTGTGGGATTCTCGAGCGCAGGTGCCAAGAGCATCGCCACGGGTGCTGAGCACAGTTGCGTTGTGACCAACGTGGGAACTGTCCAATGTTGGGGCTACAACGACGTCTGGCAGCTGGGAGTGCAATGGTCGGCCAACGGTGACAAATTCAATCCGTCGCCTGTCACGGTTCCCAATTTGTCTGGTGTTGTTGGAATCGCAGCCGGCGACAAACACACCTGTGCGTTGCTCAACAATGGTGTTGTGAAGTGTTGGGGGTCGAATTCCAGTGGCCAACTGGGTGACGGCAATTCAGGTGGTTACAGTGATGTGCCATTGCCTTTGGTGGGGAGTGCCATCACGACCGGCGAGAGGGCGATTTCGATTGCAGCCGGGGGGAGTCACACCTGTGCCCTGCTCGAGAGTGGGGCGGTGAAGTGCTGGGGGTTCAACAACCAGGGGCAACTCGGCAATGGTTTGACGTCCACAAGTGTGACACCCGCCGATGTGCAGAATTTGTCCAACCAGGCCTTGGCCATCGAAAGTGGGTATGGTCATACCTGTATTTTGAAAAACACCGGTGGTGTTGCGTGCTTCGGGGCGCTGGTTCCGTCCGGCTTGTCGTCTCCCCAGAAGACCCCGACCAACAACGCCATGCCCCAGCCTCTCCTTTCCCCAGCTATTCCAACGGCCGAAATTCGTAACTGCCGGGTATTACGTTCTATTGATCAATAGTTTGGATTGAGCTCAAAAGCCCGTCCAAAACTTGCTCAAGCGCCTGTAACCACAGGGAACCCCATAAAGTTTCAAGATTTTATTCCGATCCTTAGAGCGGGCAGTAGTGCCCACTCAGTGAATGGAGTTCGCTGTGAATAGGCATGGAAAGCATGGCAAGAGCATGATTGCTCTGATTAACGCCGTTGCAACGCACATTGTGCGTGCAAC
>JBDLRR010000078.1:0-12167 GCA_039799985.1 Pseudomonadota bacterium
CGTATGCTTGACCGTAGATTCAGAAGTCAGAGCGGCGTCGTTATGTCTCTAATTGGCTTGGCATGCTCTTGTGGCAGCGAGACGACGTTTGTGGCAATTCCAGAGATGGTGAAAGCAAGCGGGCGAGTAGAAGCTGACGCAAACGACGGAGGAAATGCCGACAGTTCCGTGAACGAGAAACAGGTGAACGTTGCGCAAGCACGAGCATCTGAGGCACCAGCATCTGGGGCACCAGCATCTGAGGCTCCGGCATCTGAGGCGTTGGTGCATCAGGTCTGCGCTTTAACGCAGAACTCCGATCGGCCTATTGATATCGTTTTTAGCCTTGATATTTCCACAACCATGGCCCCAGTCTCAGCAGCTGTGTTAAACAGCATCAGCGACTTCTCGAACAGTCTCAAAAACAAGAATCTCGATGCGCTGCTCGGTGGTGTTGCGTTTGTTGACAATGTTGAGGCGACTCTTGTTCCCACGGATCCTGAAAACTTTCGAAACACCGTCGCTGCTTGGTATAACTACTCGTCACCAGTTTATCCCGCGAATCTAAAGCTCGCCCATTCGCGAAATAGTACTCTTCAAGAAGGGGGACAAGCCGGAATCGAACAGAGCCTTGCCCTCCTTGATTCACATGGTCGGGCAGGCGCCATCAAGATGATCTTCCACATTTCAGATGTTGTGGGCTTTGTTGGAAGCAATTTATGGGACTTTTCAACCACCAAATTGGGTTTGTCGATACAGGGGGCGTTGAAACATCCCAGCGAGCTTCTTTTTTATACTTCCGTGCCGTCGCGTCAGGTTGAGCTTGACCGAGTCAAGACTGTGGCTCGAACGCAAATGGAAGAACTCAGAAGAAACGCCGGCAATTTGCCAGGAAGCGAACTTGACTTTCCGCCCACGGGCTCTACTTTAACCAACTCTCTGCCAGAATCAATTTCCAATCACGTCAAGAAAGTTTGCATGAAATAGACTTTAAACTCTGTGATGTAATAAGTAGCGAATCAAATTACAGTACCATCACATTGCACTCTGGAGTGAAACAAATTTCACTGAATTCATGGAGTCCGTTATGAAAATCATTGCATTGATTAATTTCTCCTCCGTAATTTTTCTTTTCGCATGCAAGCGGAATTTCAATACGAACGGTTCAACAACAGATGGAAACACAAATTCAGTGCTTGTAAATCCGAATGGAGCTGTTCTGACTTGTGAGTCTTACGGGGCAAAATTGATTATCGATACAGTTCCTATGGGACTTACAAGGGGCCTCGAAGCACGGCTGTCAGGAAAAGTCGCTGAACACATACGCGATGAACAGGGAAAAGAAGTAATTGCACAGGGTGGTGGATACGACAGCGGCAAGTCATGGAAGGCAAAAAAGCAATTGCCAACGACCGTTGTTCATAATTTCGATAGCGGGAGTGCACCTGTCGTAATAATCCAGTGGCTAACAAAGCGCGACATACGAGGTGAATTATTGGGATACTTCAAAGGCCAATATGACCCATCAATTGTCAAGGAAAAGACTGGTTATAAGGTTGTCATCCCTTATTTTGAAATTACGGGTTCCCACACAACAGCAAATTATGAATTTGCAAATTGGTTTTTTGCAGACAAAGACTGCAAGTAAAGCAAGCTCTCCAATCGACTTGCCCTATTAGGTTTATACGCCCGGAACGTGTCAGCACTTCTCAACGAACCATGAACTGGATCCGGCTTGTGGTGGTTTATTCACGGCCACCCTGCGCAGCTTGACCGTTTAGACTTCCTCTTCGATCCATCCTTTTGATAGGATTTCTGGCCACCGAATTCGAGTATGCGTTCTTCAGCCAAGAGATGCCGCGATGCGTTTTGATGAACGGTAGCCAAGGGCTGCGCGAAAATTTCAAAAGGGATTCCTTGAAAGACAAACGACGCGATTACAAACGGAAACCCATTGATTTGAAGTTTCTCAGTCTCAAACTGTGGATAGTAGGAGAACATTCCTGTGCGAAGAATTGAAGTTTGCATTATTCCCGTTGCGTCTGATATGCCTTCCGTTGCATTCTGCGCACTAGGTGTCCTGTTCATTTTGGGAGCACTACACGTCCAATCATTCATGCGAAACAAAATTCATCTGCTGAGTATTCGGTAGTTAAGTATAAAGAAACAACAGAGGCTGGAAAACCCGCGCAGCCGTTGTTATTTTCATCAACCCTAGGGCAGGTTACACACCCAAATAGGCGTATCGAGAGCGGGAACGGTTTGGCCCTCTACCCTGTGTACCTTGCTGAAATTGTATCCAAACGAAGTAATCTTGTAATCGCTATCATACTCAATCCAGTTGCCATCAGTTTCAAGTCTACGGCGACTTTTATCGGTTTGCTCGTACCATGATAATAGTGCCTTCCCCGACCAGCCGCCAAAACTGGAAATGATATTTTTTCCATTTGCTTCGTCAGAATCCATTGAGCCTGTTGAGAATGAAATTCCACATTCTCCATCAACACCCGGTTTAGGTTGATCCATTAGCGGGGGATTGTAGGGCCAATAGATTTCGTTAGGGACTCCAAAAAGTGTTTTCGCTTGGCCACGTAGAATTACACCTTCTCCAGCAGCAGCATAAATCCTGCACTGCGTTTCGTTCAGAGCAATTTTGTCTGTTCTCCTCTTCATGCATTGCCTAAATAGATCGTTTTTCAAATCCAATCTTTCTTGGGCTGAGGTGTCTCCTGCTGGCGCCGAAGAGGCGATCTCAGAGGCTGATGGAGCGCAAGAACAAAAGGCAAATAACGTAAACACAGACAATCATAGTGTTTTCATAAAGATTCTCCTGGCATTATAAAATCGCATTTCGAGGATTTGCTTAGCAGTTGATATGGGTAATTGTTGTCAAAAGTCGAGGACACAGCTTTGAAAAAAATTGGTTTCCGAACATGCTCACCTCATCCTTCAAGAAGTTCCGGGCAAAACCCAAATTCGTCTTGAGGCGCCTCGAGCAACATGTGTGCCGAAATCCTCCTGCCGAAACCACCGATAATGTCAAACATTTTAAAAACAGAGATATTCAAACTTCGGACACATCTCAACATGTCGTCGAATGTTTATACATCAGCAATTTCTTTTGAAGTGGATTAGAAAATTCATCGGGTTCGCCCATCATCGTGCAGACTATGCACCCAAGGGTCATATCGATTGGTGGCTCCAAAGCTATGACGGCGAGGCGATTTTGGTAGACACCACCCGGAACAAAAACACATAAAATACGGTATTTTACATTAGCATACAGCTGATTGACGCCTGCAGAGTGTATATTTTCAGGAACCGACCGATAAGCAAATGGGATGGGCTTGAGTATGAAGGAACGCAAAAACCCAACAAAAGGCATCAAAGAAATCGTCGAGGACGTCGACGTTTTTGCCTTTCTTTCTGTTCAGGATTTGCTTTCCCACATCTACGAAGAACTCAAAAAGCAACTTCCGCGCTATTCCTATCGTTCCTTTTCGGGCGACCTGGGCTTTGGTGAGACCAACTATCTGCACCTCATTTGTACCCACAAAAGACAATTGTCACTGCGCAGCGCCCAACAGGTGGCTTCTCACCTTGGTCTGCATGCCGAGCGAAGAAAATGGTTCCTGTCGATGGTCGAGCACACCGCCGGCCGCCACAATGCCCAACGTGCCGAAGGCATCAAAAAGGCCTTTGAGGTCCGACAGAAAACCCTGAGCAATGATCTGACCCGTGACGAAATGGAATTTTTTGGAAAATGGTATCACCCGGTGGTCCGTGAGCTTGTCGCGCGTGCAGATTTTTCTCCGGATCCCAAGTGGATTTGCCAGCGCGTCAGGCCCAAAATCACCCCTGAGCAAGCCAAGCAGAGTGTGGAATTGCAGATCCGCCTGGGTTACGTCGAAGTGACTCAAGGCCTGAAATATAAACTGACCCACTCCCATATTCGCGTTCCCGAGGGAGTGAACAATCTGGCTATTCACAAATATCACCAGGAAATGCTTCAATTGAGCGAGCGAAGCCTCAGTGAGGTTGATGCTGCCGAGCGTGACCTCAGTGCTCTCACCGTTAAACTCAGCGCGGAACAAATCGCAGAAGTCAAAAAGATTCTCCGCGATGCCCGACGCAAAATTGCCGAGCTCGGTGAAGCAAACGGAACGGAAGAAAATATCTTTCAATTGAACATGCAGCTCTTTCCAGTGACGGGGAATGGCAAATGAAGACACGTTCTGCGCGCCCTTCAAAATCTGCCCTTGTGCTCGTTCAAGTCATTTGCGGCTTTGGGCAATTGAATGGCTGCGGATTTGAGGTTGAAAACCCCGGAAATCCGGATCCCAAGCCGAAAACAACAACAGACAGTGCGAAAAGCCAAACCGACGAAGGCACCAATGCCCCCGTGTCAAACAGCTCGACGACAACGTCGCCCAATTGCGCCTCTGTTGTTGTCAGCAAAGGTGGCCTCAACAGCTCGGGCAAAGATGGTGCAGTCGTCGCTCTGCCAGAGACAGACACCTATGCCAACACAACACTGATTTGGAAAAACACTGCAACCGGCCAGGAAGTGGCTGCCAAAGATATGGTTTTCGTTTCAACGGCATTTCCGGCCGGAAGTTATGTCTTCAAATTCACGTCAGCTTCCGGACGCAGCTGCAATGCCAGTGTGGATATCACTGCATATGATATCTCAGACAATCTCAAACTGACGCTCGAAATCACCGTTCCCAATTGAATTGCCACACTTTGGCGAGACGATTTGAATGTCACTGCGGAGTCACTGCGGCGAGTTCAGGTGTCACCTTGAAAGGCTGTTCCGACCAGGGTTTCGACAAACCACAATTCATGGACAACCCACCTCTACACCGGAATCTTTAAACAGCCGAAATTTTTGAATTTTATCTCTGGCATTTTAGTTGCTTTCATCCCCGCAGTCTTGTGGAGAGCATCTTCATCTGAGATGCGGAAAGTCGAAATATCATGTTCAAGTCACAATCCAGATTGGCTTTGCTTTACCTGGTCGCCGCATGTGGACTTCAGAATGGCAAGGAAAAGGCAAACGAGGCAATTCCACTTTCGGACAGCACTGCCCGCATGAATTCGCCTGCCGCTGTTGCTGATACTAACGAGATTTCGTTCTCGAAACAGATGCAAAACGACATTGCAAGAGTCATGGGAGCTCACTTTCAAAGCTGCGCTCCACTCCTCCATCCAGGAATGGACGTCAAAACAATCTTGAACAAATACTTTGACGAAATTGACGATAATCTATCCAAAAAATGCATTGATCGAAGAAACGATGACCTCAGATATGTCAGTTTTGGGAAAGGCAGCCTCGATCCAAACGCCGGACTTCTTCAAGAGATCAATGGCAAAATCGATGCTCTTGCACGTTTCAACTGCTCTGGTTTTGTTGCTGCCACGATGACAGCAGGAGGTTTGAAATATTTCAAGGGTCAGACTTCAAAATTCTACTCTCCGCGAACCCATGAGATTGCTGATATCTTCAAGCGGCAAGATTCCTGTTTTTTTCAACCAACCCTCTCAAAAGCAATGTCGATTCTTCCAGGGGATATTCTGAACGTTGGACACAGTCATACGGTCAGGGTGTATTCAATTGGTGCTGATCCACTCGGATTGGGCAGAATTGAAAGAAAATCGGACTGCGAGAAAATCAGCAAAAAAGACCTTGATTTTACCTATGCCCACTCCACGTCAAGGGACAAGACCGAAGGAGTCACTGGCCTTCGGGTTGAAAACGCCAAGGAACGTGGCGCGAGCATCATTGAGACTCTTCTGAACGCAGTCAGAACCATGTGTCGGGAAAATTTCAAGGATGGGGATGTTGCTGGCGTCATCGAAGACAAAAAAGTGGGAGAAAAAGAATTTGCGGGTGGCTTGGTCAAGTATGATCAGATTTTTGCGCTCCGGCGCCACATCGGAACAAGCAATAAGAGCTGCACATTCAATGCTCCCGAAGTAAAAGGCGAGCGCTGCATCCAGGATAAATGTTATGGAAAAACAAATTGAAAATCTCAATCCTGATTTTCATCATGATTTTTCATCTTCTGCGGTGGAGGAGGGAATTCTGCGCAGAACAAGACTGAGTCTGTCGGCATGTTGACTTGCAACTGCAGCACAGACTCATGACTTCGTTGCTATAAAAGAAATAGGAGCTTCAAAAAATCACCACGATTCGTTTCAATCGCAGTCGGACTCCCATCGTGCACTGCCGGTTTGTTCAAGATCCGCACCCATGCGGAAGCTCTTCAACGCACCCTGGGAAATCGTGACAATCTCGCCTGCCAGCTTGAAAACTCTCTGAATGTCAGGTGAGCTTTGCGAATCCTGCCACCAATTCCAGGTGGGAAGGCTCGCCTGGCGACAGTTGGCCGACATCAAGTCCGTGTGTGTGACTCGCTTTTCTTCTCCAAGTTCATCCCCTGAAATCTTGTAGAACACTGCACCTGAGAATTGGGGCAGACCCAATGCCAACTGCTGTTGAGCTGCGGGTGTCTTCTGACAAGCGAATGAATCATGACACTCGTTGAGCTCACTCACGGGAAACCCAATCATTTGCTCGGATTGATCCATGTAGAACGCCTTGTGATCCGTGATTGCTGCAGACGCAGTGCCGCGTACCCCCAAAATCCCCACATCCTTGCGTGACATGTTCATCGGGTCGCGGGTGTCGAAAAGTGAAACCTGCAAACCCTGGTAGTAGGCAAAGTCACCCTGATCTGTTGCATCGAACCCAAGGCCAATCAGTCGTTCTGCAGACAGCGGATGCATGTAGGTCGAAAAGCCAGGAATCTTGAGTTCACCGAGAATTCTTGGCTCCGCAGGGGTCGAAACATCAATCGCATAGAGCGGGTCAATCTTTTTGAATGTGACGACGTAGGCCGTCTTGCCGACAAATCGCACCGAGCGAATATCTTCCTTGGCGCCATAGTCTGCCGTCTCGCCAATCTTGCCAAGACGATTGTCGCGCTTTGCAAAAACACCAAAATGGTTGCGTGCGGATCCGTCCCAAAGATCTCCGGTGCTCGACGCCACCGCGAGTTCTCCTCCGGGCAGTTCCGACAAAGCCCAAACGTCTTTGATTCTGCCTTTCACCTTTCCGCGAACGACCTGGCTCATGCGACCGGAAGAGTCCAGCGAGACCATTCGGATGGAAGTCGACTCGTGAGAATGATGAAACCACGAAGAATTTCCTGAACCATAGAGATAAACATTTTTAGGAGTCATATACAGCGAGAAATAGCCTGGATGAATCGACTCCACCCGGTCCGACAGGTCATGAATAGAGATGCTCGCCAACCGGGTAACAGCTTTGCTTTTAAGGTCGATCTTGCTCACGGGCCTCATCACAGATGAACAAATGATTTCTTTTCGACCTGTCTTTCGGTCAGCTGAGAAATCTTGCTGATCGGTGCTGGCCACGACAAGCCGCTCACCCACAAGACGTGCCTCAGAAAGCTGACCATCCAGGCTCGTGGACTGGAGAAAAACCGGCAATTGTCCAGAGGCAGTTTTATAGGTGACCACAGTGTTGCCTTTAAGAACAATCAACCGCTCAGCAGTGACAAACATTTTTGGTTTGTCACCAAGGTTGTTTTGCCTTCTCGCCGAACTCGTCATCAAAGCAACCGATGAGGAGGACTCCTGAAGCGGAAGAGTCACAGTACCGATCAGTTTTTTTCCCGCGCGCTCAATCACCTGAATCGAATTTCCAGATGATGCAACAAAGATCTGGGTTGCAGAGACCTTGACGACATCTGCTTCATCCACTCCTGCCTCGCGCAGGTTGGTGAGAACGTCTGCCTTTGATGATGCAGAATCAGCAGTTGGGACGGCTGAACTTTTTGCGGCAGCTGAATCAGGTGAAGACGACGTTGAATTTTTTGCTGCGTGGGCATCGTATATTTTTTTAAATTCAGCGGAGACGCACGAATCAAAATCGCGGACATCCTTCAGATCGGATTCTATCTCGCTGCACGAATTGTAGCCAAGAGCCAACGTGTCCGCTTGTTCCCGCAAAAGTGGTGCGCACAAATTGATGGGATGATTTGGTGATGATGGCGACAATGGATCATCATAAGAACTGAAATCGGTGACAGTTTTGCCAAACCCGCATGAAACAAGACCAAGAGCTACAACGGCAAAACAAGGTACAAACAGGCGACTTTTCATACTTCCCCCTTTTATACCAAACGTTTCGGCATTTTGTTATATTACTTTAGATCTGTTTTTAACGTCAAACCAATAGGTTAGTGAGTTTTAATAAAATATATTTCTGTATATTTGTATACGACATAAAATCAACAAAATCGTGCTTTTGCACCTGCCTCCGCAAATCACAGAATCCAATTCAAAACGGAATTGTAGTCAATTGAAATAAAAAAGCCTGGAACACTCCAGGCTCAAACACAAAACAGGAAAAGAACCATCAGCTTTTCTATGGACAGCTTTGCGAAAACGGCCCTTGATACGAGAAATGAGGTCTGTAGAGATACCCTGAGGTGATTCCACTGCAGCCTGTCACTCCCGACACATAATACTCGTTGGCAGAATAAATGCGAATACAGCCAACCCTGAACTCTGATGAAAGACTACAATAATCAACTCCATCCTTCAGGCCGGTACTGCCCGTGACACTGACCCCAGGACTTTTTTTGAGATATGTTTGTTGAGTCGGGAGCAAATTCATACTCGTAATCCCTTGAGACGCTGTCGAGTCGCTCGAAGAAATCGGAGTCGCAGCAGCAGCGGGCCTTTGCCCGATCGCAATCCGCCGCAATAGAATTCTGTCTTCGGGCGCATTCCCCAAAATCAGAGTGAGTTGCTGACCATCGGCAGAGACTGCATATTTTCTTGTTGTGTGCCCGGCAATCGAAGCCACACAATCAAATTCTCCCAAGCGGGCATGATGACTCTTCTCGTCACCCGTGAGTTCGAAGCTGAACGCCTTCTCGTTCAAAACCATCGGAACCGAAACCGACAGATCAGTTTTCTCGCCATTCATTGTCACGCAGTTCGCGTCCATTCTGTAGCTGTTTTGAGTAAAGATGCGCTTCACTTTCAATACCATCCACGACGCAATTTTGGCCTGGTTTGCAGCAGCAGCCTTTTGAACTTCCTGGTTCAGGTTGAGATTGAATCCCACGATCGGATCAAGCGTTCTGTTGTCGGAATCAACCAGCAAAAGTTGGTCTTCATCTTGCCATGTTCCAAGTATGGTGGTTTGGATGTTCGCATTCGAAACGGCCTGAGCATCCGACAAGTTGTCGCCTTTTTTGCATCCAGACATCACAGCCAAGACTGCAAATGCAAAGAAGGAAGGAACGCGAAACTTGCAAAGTGACAAAATCAGAAATCTCATCTTAAACATAGGTTTACCATCCGATTGAAACCATTGACTATGGTCATATCGGCAGAGTCTTAAAAATCATGATGAAGCTCCAAAGTCGCCGGAATCGCCAAAGAATTTCCACCACAATAATCCACTCAGCCCAGGAGGTGGTATCCTGAATCCACCGTGGAAGTGGAAACAAAAAGTTCTTGCAGCAAAGGAAGCGACTTATGAACAACTGGAAGTCTCCCCACTGGAAAAGCCAGGAACAGGCAATACAGGGCACCAGCCAGAGCGAAAAAAAAGGAACTGCCGGTAAAGGAGAAATCCTATCCTGGGCCATGTTCGATTTCGCAAACTCAAGCTATACCACGGTCGTCATCACCGCCGTGTTTTCAGCTTTCTTCGTCGAGTACATCGTCCCGGCAGAATCAACTTCTCGCGACAGTTTTTGGTCTTATGCCATCGCATGCTCGACAATTCTTGCGTTGTTGCTCTCGCCGCTGGCAGGTGCCATTTGCGACCTGAGTGGCAAGAAGAAGCGCTATCTGGCTTACTCGACGGTCATCTGTTCCATTGCCACAGCCGGACTGTTTTTTGTGGGACAAGGCGACATCTGGCCTGCCATCCTTCTCATCACCATCAGCAACGCTGCATTCATGCTCAGTGAAACGTTTTGTGGAAGCTTTCTCACCGACATCGCCAGCAAAGAAAACATGGGCCTCATTTCCGGAATCGGCTGGGGATTGGGCTATTTTGGTGGACTCGCCAGCCTTGCTCTGGTGATGTTCCTCCTTGGAGACACAAAGGGAGCCGACGGAGCGACGATCATTTCCCGCCATCAATTGGCCATGGTTGCAACCGGCGTGTTCTTTCTGGTCGCGGCATTGCCTACCCTTCTTTTCGTGAAGAACAGAACCCCGCCAGCAAAAGGATTTGAATCTGCATCCACTGTCGATCTTCTCAAGGCAGGAATGGGCCGTTTCAAACAAACCGTACAGACAGCCCGTCAGCACAAGACACTTTTCCGCTTCCTGATGGCGTTCATGGTCTACATGGCGGGTCTCGATGCAGTCGTGAAATTCGTTGGCATCTATGCCCGCAAGGAACTCAATTTCGAAATGGCCGACATCACCAAAATGTTCCTCATCCTCCAGCTCAGTGCGGCTGCAGGGGCCGTTGGTTTCGGATACCTGGAATCCAAACTGGGCGCAAAGAAAACGGTTTTGGCTACGCTCGTGTGGTGGATTTGCGGAATCCTAGCCATTTATTTCATCGACAACATCAGTGCTGCAATATCCGTTGACCGCAAAGCACTTTTCTTCGGAATTTCGCTCATCGCGGGATCTGGAATCGGTGCCACGCAAAGTTCAAGTCGAGCCGTTGTCGGAATGCTCGCACCTGCAAACCACAGTGCAGAAATGTTCGGTTTCTGGGGATTCTTTTCACGCCTCGGCACATTGCTGGGAGTTGGCTTCGGTTTCTTGTCGGATGCAACGAGCAGGCAATCAGCACTCTTGCTTGTGGTTGCGTTTTTCGTGGTCGGAGCGTTTATGCTTGCACCACTGAACATCGACGAGGAAGCAGCAAAAAACAGGCAAGGCTGAATAAGCCTTCAACGGCGACTTGGGATCTCAACGACAAGCAGAGCTTGCACCGGATGTGGTTGGAGCTTCTTCAGCGGGCTCAGGCAAAGGTGTGATTGTTGCTCCACCCGATGTAGGTTCGCCATCGACGGTCGACAAGACCGCCGCAGGATAACCTGAGAAAATATTCAAAACCGAGCCGCTGTCGCCCTTTTGAAACTGAAAATAATTTTTCGCAGGCAAATAGTCGAACAGAAAAGCAGTCAAGTATCCACCTGCCGGAGCAACCCTCTCGGTGTTGGACGCCAATCGAAAGAAATGAACACCCACATCTGATGCGCTGTTGTGTGAAGGTGCAACCACATTGAAATAATCATCCGCTGTCAGACCCTTTCTCTCGGACTCGCTGAGCAGCTGGAAGTTGGCCAAACCATCGCGGACCCACTTTGTAAAAAAGCCACGTGAGGGATAGGTCACTTGACATGACGTCATCTCTTCTGCCAGCCCAGAGGGCGGAGCATCGCAACCCAGGTGCCTGTTCCGCAGCTCCGTCAGCGGAGTCGTTGGGTCATTCTGAATTGCCTTCAGCCGGGTAAATTCGGCATCTGTTGAAGACAGTTTGAAAAACAAATCACGATCTGTCGAGCTCATGTTGCAGAACATTTTTTTGCCATCCAAAACGAAGAAAATCTGGTTCTCTTCGGCAATATTCTCCGGAGGCGGAATCGATGCTGCCGCGCAATACTGGACGTTCGAAAGGTAGGCCAACGCCCGCAAGTTTCGTTTGCGCATGTCGTCCATGTTGGTGGCACGCCACAGGAGTTGAATGCCCCGACTCAATTCGGGCGGCAAATCTGCCAAAGCAGCGCCCTTGATTCTGTTCAGTTCCGTCAATGCGGCCTTGTAAAGCTCAAGTTGCTTCGCCCCGGTCTCAATCACGCTGGCATCGATGATGCGAAGATCGGTGCGCGAAAAACAAGCCGTCTTGGAGTCCTGAGCACTATTTTGACGAAAGTTGTTCGTCCAGTTTGAACAGCTGCTCGTTGCATAATCCGGAAGCCAGCTCGCAAGCTGCGCATCCGGAATCAAAGGAACCAGAAATTTGTTGATCAACTGACCCATTTTCAAAACTTTATCCAGATTATGGATATTGATTGAAATGGGAATGTAACCATCACGAAAGAAAACATGGACTTTCGATTCCACAATCGAGCCGGAACTTTCAGGAACTTCCGGAAGACAATGATTTG
>JBDLRR010000079.1:0-17668 GCA_039799985.1 Pseudomonadota bacterium
CTTGTATCGACACCCCAAGCAGGGACAGTCGTGTCGCCTATGGGATTCGAGATGCGTGCGAAACGACTTGAGATCGTCATGGTATCATTGAGTTTTGCCAGTCCATGCAAAGATAAAAAGAGCGGGCGCCAGCGGGTTTCGTTGGTCAGAGATGATTGTTCCGGGGATGCAATCGCGGGCATTCGTCGACCTGCGATGATCCTGCCGACAATTCCATCGGGGTCGGTATACCATTCCAGCATCGAGGAGGCTTCGAGTGACCACAACGGGTTGTCAGTGTTGAGACTGAGTTTCGGCCTGGTGCGTTGAGTTGTGCTGAAGCCACTGAGACTGCCGGCGTTTCGCTGTTCGCTCCAGGCATGTTCGATTTCAAATTCTGCCCGAAGGTCGCCCAAGGGATCTCGGGGGCGCTTGGGATGAAGTTTGATATTGAGTCCGGAAAAAACAGGCTGGGTTTTGCTCCCTGTCAGCATTGGAAAGTCGTTGAGAAGTCCAGCGGTGCTTTCGACACTGCGCTCGCGGCCATATGAAAGAGTCAAGGTGTCCATGACCGGGAGTGATGACTGGATATGCCTCGTGAGTGCCGGTTTTCCCCGAAGGTCAGCTGAAAATCCCCATGAAAAATCTGAGCGCCAGTTTCCTCCGAACTGAAACACACCTTCGACAAGCCCTTCTGTTCCTGCGGAATATGAACTTGCCGAATTGCCGACGGATTTGCTGGAAAGTTCCGTCCGCAGCACAAAATCGGGACTATTGAGAACATCGAGATATTTGTTCCGCAGTGAATTCATCTGGGCAGTTTTTTCCGAAAGCAAAAGCGCCGGTGGATTATTTGTTGCCTGAAGCAACAGTTCCGCAAGGTTTCTGTCCCGCCGGGTTTCAAGTGGAAGAGCTCGGCCAGATGAAAAAGAAGGCGTCAAAAATCCTGTTGTCGCAAAAAAAATGCACACCCATCTCAATGTTCTAGCCCGCTGGACTTGCCGATAAGTTGCGCAGTCCAGGGGGAGTTTCAACATGCAAAAATCCGATCTTTCAAAGTCGGCACAAGCTGAAAAAGAGGACATCGTGCAGGCCTTGAATGAGCTCGAAGCCTGGTTCGATGAACGCGTGAAAACAATGAAAGGCCTACAGAAGTACATTCAGGACGGACTCCAATCCGGGCGAATTTCGGCACGTCGAAAAGACGGAACCGGCAAAAAATATCTGAGTCCAAGAATGATTGCCACACTCGTGGTTGATGGAAATCAGATGAGCCGTGGCCTGATGACCATAGACCTGCGACGAAAGCAGTTGAACAATCGCCTCAAAGAACTGGAGCGCATCCTTGAAGTTGAAAAACAAAGCCAGGAAAGCGCATAAAAGTCGCGATTAGGGGATGAGACTTTCCTTTCGATGAACATCCTGGACAGTCATTCCGTATGCCAACACGTCTTTCAAAATCACCCGTGGAACGCCGAGGCCTCGC
The DNA here is from genome assembly GCA_039799985.1 of Pseudomonadota bacterium. GTDB lineage: Bacteria > Bdellovibrionota_B > Oligoflexia > Silvanigrellales > Silvanigrellaceae > RFOM01. The sequence continues at coordinate 1,466 of JBDLRR010000079.1, forward strand.
AATGCGGCAGCGACCACGTTTGCGATCGATTCTTTGAGTGCCAAAACCCTTTGACCGTCGCGATCGACGTATACCGGTTGGTGGGCATCGACCAGAACAATCTTGTCAGAACCCAACTCCATTTTGAGATAATCGACGCTTGGCTGAACGTTTTCAATATAAAACTGAAATCGACTCAAAAGGGATGCTTCGTCGTCGTCGGCGCGTCCGCGATGGGTTGCCCGTTGGATCATTTCCTGACGGGAAATACTCAGATGCAGAACTTTGGTTACTGGAATCTGAAGTCGTCTGAGGAATTCCAGGAGGTGTTTTGCGGCTGCAACGGTTCGGGGATATCCGTCGAGGATAAAAGGGCGGTTGCGCAGGCCGGGTGAGTGTTCAATGTGCGCAGCGATGAAATTCTGCGTCCAGCGGTTCGGTACAAGCAGACCATTCATGGTGCAAAACTCAAGCCATTCAAGTTGGCTCGTGAATGAGTCCATGCCTTTGCGGCCAAAATATTTTTCAAGTTGGGGAAGATAGTTTCTGACCTTTCGCGACAAGTCCTCGGTGGTATCGATGCATTCAAAAATGTTCGAATCAGAAGATATTTGGTACCGGCCGGCCAAAAGCTGAGCGTAGGAAGGATCGTTCTTGGCATTCTGAAAAGCGCTTCGCAGAATTTCGCCCATGGAGAGATGATCGCTTGGCGCAATTGACATCACTCTGCAAAGTGCAGCTGCAACCTCACCTTTGCCACAACTCGAAGGGCCGGTGAGAATAACCACTCCCGGATTGCGCATTGAGATTTTGTCGACCCTGACGCATGAACTGTATTCGTTTGCTGGACTCATTCTGCCAATCGACTCCCTGCCTTGAAGCAAAACAATGTTTCTTTGATCAAAAATTGCAATGAAAACTCACTTGAGCAGCAAAATGCCTCGGGATTTCACGGAATCCAAAGCCTGTCTCACCGCTGAAATCTCTGTTTCCTCGAGAGTTGTCATGGGCGCGCGGAGGGTATTCAAGCAGCAGTTGAGTTCGGCAAGTGCCCATTTCAGTGGGATGGGATTCGGGGCACAGAACAATTGGGTGTTGACCGGATAGGTATCGGCCTGGAGGCGGCAGAGCGCACTGAAATCGCCGTCTTGTGCGGCCTTCCACATCGCAAGCATGGCGCCCGGGATGAGGTGAGTGGTGACGCTGATGACTCCAGTGGCTCCACACATCATGGCTGGCGCAAATGTTGGGTCATCGCCGCTCAGAATTCCCACCTGTTGTGCAAGGCCCGCTTCCTTCAGGGCCAGACTCATGTCGGTTACAACGCGGATGTCACCAGCAGCTTCCTTGATAGCGACAACGTTTTTGGCTTCACGTGCGATGGCGACCAGTGTCTTGGGTTGCAGTGCGCAACCGGTTCTGCCCGGAACGTTGTATAGGCACACCGGAGTCTCGGGAATCGACTTTGCGACGGCAAGGAAATGTTCTTTTAGCCCGGTTTGATTTGGTTTGTTGTAATAGGGAGTGACAACCATCACGCCAGCCACGGATTGTCCGTGTGCCTTGAGATTTGCGAAATAGCGCGAAGACTCGACTGTTTCCTGAGTGGAAAAAGAACCTGTGCCGACGTGAATGCGAAACGTATCAGTCTGGTATTCAAGAGCTGTTTTGACGAGCAGTTCCTTCTCGTCCTTGCTTAAGGTCGGGCTTTCGCCGGTTGTTCCGCATACGACAACGCCGTGCAAACCGGCGTCGCGCTGAATCTGCAGAAGCTTTCTGAAGGCCGGAATATCAATCGAAAGATCCTTGCCAAACGGAGTTGCCAATGCGGTTAAAACGCCTGTAAATGGTTTGATGGTCATGACATTCTCCTCGAGCAGCTGGGATCAAATGAGTTCATTCCTCTTTAGTGCAGATTCTTGGAAAATGCATCCTTGGTTTGATGAGGACGGTTTTGAATTTTTCAGGACCCTGGGAGCCGAGATGCTGGAAATATTGGCGGCATCTGGCGACTGGTACTCAAGCGAATTGCGAACTTTGCTTAAAGAACGCGCAGCGACTCAGCGGACGAATCTTCCATGGCACATTACGACTTCCTCTGTCGTGCTTGCTCCTGAGCAGAACTCGGTTCTTCTTCTTTTTCACAATAAAATCCGCGAGTGGGTCTATCCCGGTGGACACGCAGACGGTGACTGGCACTTGTTGAGGTCGAGCCTGCGTGAATGTTTTGAAGAGACGGCGCTTCAGCCGCTCGAGATTCTTCCACCAAGACAATTGGCAGGCTTTTCAAAAGCTGCCTTGTGTCCTCACTTTTTTCAAAAGTTCCAGATAAAAGAGTCGCATAAGGACCCGGCCCACGTCCATTTCGATGCAGTTTTCGTGTTTCGTGCCCTTTCGACCGAAAGTGCTTGTTTTGATCCCAACGAGTCGGCTGACTTGAAGTGGATTTCGATTTCAGAGCTTGAAGCGCACGCAAAACGCGGCTCCGGAATTTGGGAAGGGATCGATGCACTGACGGCTCGGATTTGCCTTCGGGCAGTGCAAAGTGCCCTTGGAGGCGAAACCTCCAAGGGCACTTTCGAGAGACCATCTGAACTGTGAACTTGTTGACCTGACTGCTCGTGTGGATTAGCTTTTCCCGTGGGGCCTGTAGCTAAATGGTTACGGCAGCGTGCTCATAACACGACGATTTGGGGGTTCAAGTCCCTCCAGGCCCACCAATTTCTCGGAAGGTCTGGCGCCGCTGCTTACTTGGCAGCTGGCGCTTTTTCTTTGGAGCTTTGTGCAGCTTCGCTGGCCTTGATTACGCCCGGAAATGATTGGCTCAGGATATCGACCAGAACAGTCGGATTGTTTGGAGTCACAATGCGGCGTCCACTTGCAATGTAGCTTGGAGTTTTGTCTGCTCCTGCTGCCTTGAGATTGGCAACAACAGTTTTCAATTCATCCATTCCATCGTCGTCCGTCATGCACTTCTCGAAAGATTTTGCGTCCAGACCGGCTTCTGTGGCGAGCTTGATTGCTTGTTTACGGACTTCATCAACCGAAGCCTTGCTTTGCAGGAGATAGTAGGGAGTGTTGTAAGCACGCTCTGAATATTTCCAGTAGGCATCGTTGCTTTGGCGTTTTGCGCAATACGCGCCAGCTGCGAGCTGAGCGGCAGGTGCGTTTACGTCGTCTGTTGTGATGACCTGAGTGTAGCGGATTGAGTCGCGATGTTTGTCCAGGAAATTTTCAAGATCGCTCTTGAAGTAGCGGCATGATGCGCAGAAATAATCGCCAACTGCAACCAGCGTTTCCTTTGCATTCGTATCGCCACGTGTAGGCATCTTGTTGAAGTCCATGGCGACCCGTGGACCGCAGGGGCTTGGGAGCAAAAGCTGATAAGCCTTCTTGTCCCGCAGCGTGGCCATGGTTTTGCGGATTCCATCCTGATTGCGTTGTGTTTCGAGATGAACGCGCAGGTTCTTGGCAATCGACTCGAAAGTCATGTTGGGCGGGAAGCTTTTTTTGTTGGTCTCGTAGAACTTCTTGACGTCGTCTTCGGTCACTTTTTTGTCTGCAAGGAGTTCGCCCAGTTGGGGAACCTTACCGGGATTGACCATTCCGCCTTTTTCTTTTGCGAGCGCGAGACGTGTCGCATAAGCTTCGAGAAGCTCGCGTGCACGAAGATAATTCTGTGAAGTGAGCTCATAAAGTTCAGCCCGGACGTCTTCCGGCAATTGTGCACCGGCGACCGCTTGATTGCCGACGGCAACCACTGGACCTTCCATGCTTGCGTTAAGATTTGCATCGCAACCCGCTGGAGCTTCGGCTGTGGTTTTTCCGATGCCTCCCACGAGGGGGCTACGGGCAATGCCAAAGCCAACCAAACATCCGACAACGATACCGCCAAAACCCAATAAAGCATTCTTGTTCATATAATCACCTCACTCTATCAAGACATTCATCAGTCAACTGTAAATCATTTTTACGTTGATGTGTTGTCGCCTTGAAAGCAGAGCTCAAGCGGAGTCAAAAAGTCGTCATCACGAATTTTATACAAAAAAAAGGACCCTGGTGGGGTCCTTTGGATTAATCGCATGTTTGCAATTATCAGTCGAGGTCCGAATAGTTCTCTCGACCACCGTGACCGATGAAATCGATGGAGTCGAATTCGGGCGAGTCGCTGCCAAGGCCATCGAAAATCGTGAAGGCGGGGTTGCGTTTGACGCGGCCTGGTTCGACCTTCACGTTTGTAGATGCAGCACGCTTCTTGAGCTTTTCTACCAGCGTCGTTCGGTTCATTGACAACAGCTGTGCTGCACGGTTCTTGTTGTGATTCGTGCGGCGAAGAGCTTCTGCAATCAGACGGTTTTCAAACTCCTCGACCACCCGATAGAAATCGATTCCGCTTCCGAGATCGATGTCCTTCTTGATGAACTGCTCAATCTCGGTTCCTTCCTCAAACTGCGACTGCATGTTTGAACCGTAGCTCTGGGGAGGATTGTACAGAGAATTGTATGAAGCAGGGTTGCGGGTCTGAGGGCCGTATCCCATTGTCGGAGTCACTGGCATCTGTTGCTGGCTGGGTGCCCTGAACTGGTTCTGTTGCTGCATCATTGAACTGTTCATCGAGCGGTTCTGCGATGGCACTCCGCCTCCGCCACCCTGGTTTGGATTGGCCTTTTGCGATGGCTGCATCTGCATGCGTTCAAAGAACGTATCAATATTGTCGGTTACAAGATTTCTGAGGCGCGGTGGAAGGTCGTTGACTTCGATGCTGCCTGAGTTCTTGAGAACCACAATGCGTTCAATGAGGTTTTCGAGTTCGCGAAGGTTATGCGGCCAGGTGTGTTGAAGCAACGCACTCATCGCATCCGGCGCAACTCCAAAAATGGACTTGCCTTTTGTCTGGTTAAACTTTTGAACAAAGTGTTCAACCAGGGGCGAGATGTCTTCACGTCGCTCGCGCAGCGGCGGAATGTAAACAGCACAACTTGCAAGACGGTAGTAAAGGTCTTCGCGGAAGCTGCGTTCGCGGACTGCGAGGTCGATGTTCACACTCGTGGAGCAGATGATGCGAACATTGGCTGTGCGTGGTGTCTGCGAGCCAATGGGTGTGAACGTGCCGTCGGTCAACACGCGCATGAGTGCCATTTGAAGTTTGGCAGACAACTTCGAGACTTCTTCGATGAAGATGGTGCCGCCATCTGCAATCATCAGGCGTCCGTCACGGGCCTGGTTTGCACCTGGGAAAGCACCCTTTTCATGGCCGAAGAGCTCGGCTTCCAGTAAGTCGTCGGCGATAGTGCCGCACTTTACTGGAACAAAAGGGCCTGATGCGCGAGATGACTTCTCATGAATTGCCCGAGCCACCATTTCCTTCCCGGTACCGGGTTCGCCGGTAATCAAGACTGGTGCCTCTGCTTCAGCCACCTTCATTATAAGGTGCTGTACATGGCGAATGACCGTGCTTGAGCCTAATAGTGCGGACACCACGCTCACGAGAATCTCCTCATCCCCGCTCCCTGCGGACTTAAAGGTTCTAGATCTAAAAGCGCCTTCGCCTCATCCTTGAAGCGAGGAACACCTTTCAGAATTTTCTATTGTCTGGATTGCTTGGTCAGTATGACAGGAGGTTGGCCGGATGACAAGTTCGAAGGATCAGGTTTACGGTTCATTTTTGGATTTAGAAAAAAACAACTTCGCCTTTTGATAAATCTTGTTCTTCATTGTTTTGCGAAGTTCTCTGTCCTGACACTCGTGTTGACGCGGGGTTGTCCCCTGGTCTGATGGCAGATTGTGCCGCTGTCAGACTTGTGACGCTCCCTCCGGCTGGAGCTGTCCAACCGGATGAGTTGAGTTGCTGAAGGACCAGCTCTTTTCGTCCATTCCGATTGAGAAGTTCTTCGACGTTGGTTTTGATTCTTTCCAGTGGTTGCATTGCGTGTTCGATTTGTTGCTTGGTGATGTCCTGGAACTGAAGGCTGAGAACAATTTGATCGATACTCTTGGCCACACTTTCCGAGCTTGTGACTGCGTTTGAGATGAGTTTAGTGAAGACCTCTGTGCTTTCTTCTGCGGTCTGCACGAGTTCTCCCACAGCCAGATCCACATTGGCCTTCTTCTCGGTGTTCTTCTTAATACTGTCGAGAAGATTCTTGCTCATGTCTCTGATGCTGGTATTCACTTTTCCTACAATTTTGATGATGCTGTTGGATGCGACGCTTGTTCGGTCCGAGAGTTTGCGAACCTCTTCTGCAACAACTGAGAATCCTCGGCCGTGCTCGCCAGCCCGGGCCGCCTCGATTGCAGCATTCAGGGCAAGTAGGTTGGTTTGGTCTGAGATATATTGAATCTCGTCGCTGATCTTGTTGATTTCCGCCGTGCTGACCAGAATTTGCTCGATGGACTTGGATGACGTGGCGTTCAACTGGGAGTTTTCCTCGAGCATTGAAGTCATTTCTTTGAGGAGTCCCAAACTTTTTTGGATGACTTCACTCAGACTTGTCGCAGAGGGGGAAGCGCGACCACCCGCGAACTGAGAAGAAATCTGATGAGATTCGACGAGGTGTTCCTGCGCCTTTTCGTAAATGTAGCGGACTTTGTCGCTGATTTCGATCGCGCTTGCTTCAGTTTGCTTGGTCACCTTTTGCAAAAGATGGGAAATCTCGGGAACCAATGCAATCATCTCCTGGAGTAGTCGATGTTGCTCTGTTTTGTTTTGTTCGCTTTGATTCAATTCTGCCTGGAGCTTGGCAAACCTTGTAGAGAAGTCCTGCACCTTGCTCGATGCAGTGTGGGCTCTGCCTTCCAATGAGCGGGTGATGGCATCGAATTCTTTCTTCTGGGCTTGGAGCCGCTTGCTCAGATTTTCTGCCTCGAGTTTCCAGAAGTCTGCCGACTTCTGAATTGACTGAATTTTGCTGTCGAAATCCTGTTGCATGGAGGCCACGGCCTGGCGCTGACTGGATTCCTCGGTTGTTTTTTGTGTCAATTGGGTTGTTGCGGAAGCCTTGGCTGCAATGCGGGCTGCACTTGCCTCAGCCTGGTGCTGGACAACCTGTTGTTGGAGTGTGGTGATTTGTTGCTGCAGTGTGGTTGAATTTTGCATTGCCAACTCGACCTTTTGCTGCAGCAGAATTCGCTCGTCGTCCCAATGTTTCTTAATCTGTTCGGTTTTTTCGATTTGGTTCGTTTTTTCTTCATCCCAGAGTCTTCGGGCTGTTTCATAGTCCCTGCTGACCTGATCGAAATCTCGGCGCGCATAGTCTGCGGCCTGTTGTACGTCGCGCGCAGCTGATTCGCGGGTTCTCTCGAGTTCATGAGCGTAGACTTCTTTGATCCGCTCGAGTTCGATCTTGGCTTGCTCTCTAATCTTTTCGAGTTCTCTTTGGGCGCTGTCGCGTCCGAATTCGGCTTCACGCAGTGCCGCTTCAAATGCCAGCTGAGCGTCGCTCAGCAGGTTGGCCTTCATGTCCTCTGCTTCTCGTCTGCCACGTTGAAATGCCTCTTGAAGCTCGCGCTTCTGAGTTGCCTTCAAGGTTTCAACGAGTTTTTCGTTTTCTTGGCGGATATTGCTGATTTCGCCGCGCAACAAGGCGATAGTGGCTCCGGACTCCTCGCGAATCCGTTCAATTTCGGCTTGAGCTTTTGATTTCGCCTGGTCTGCTTCCGCGAAGATCTCGGTGCGTTTTAGTTCCAACGCTTCAAGGCTCACGGCAATTTGCTGTTCCGCCTCTTTCTTGGTGGTCTCTATTTCGGAAGTGTGGTTCCGGACAAGATTTTCGATTTGTTCTGTGAGTGGGTCGCAAGCCTGTTTTATTGCCTGCTCTCTATTGTCTCTGAGTTCTTGAAGTTCGGCCAAGGCCGCATCTCTGATTTGGTGTGACAGCCGCAGATCCTCTTCGCACTGTATCCGGATTTCGGAAATTTCGCGTTCTGCCGAGTCACGCGCTTCTTTGATTTGGTTTTGAGCGCTTTCCCGGATTTCATGCAGATGAAGAGCGGCGACCGTGCCTTTGGAATTTGCCTGGGCCAAGTCGGATTCCAGTTTCTGGCATTCGCTGCGGGCAGAAATAAGTTCCCGCTCGGCGCGGTCAAGTTCACCTTTAAGACGCTCTTGTTCTTCTTTGATGCGGGCAATTTCATTGTCAACCGGGGCGTTGGCTGTTCTCAGGTCGCGCAGTTCGCTTTCCAGTTCCGACATGCGTCGTTTGTAGCGGGTCTCGATTTCCGAAACGACCTCGGCTCTCAGCGAAGCGGCTGCACTTTCGGCAAGCCTGTCAAGTTCGACTGATGCGCTCTGGGCGATGGCGTTGCTTTTTTTCCAAAACCAGCCTGCCAAGAGGGCCAAGGCCGACAGGTTCACCAGAATGGCGAATCTGAAATCGGATAGAAAAAAGGTACCCGCAACCATCAACGCCGCAAGCGCCAACAGCACAATCACCACCGAAAGTGTTCGAATCCGCAACTCTTCCATGACAACGTCCTTTGAATCCCAAGCATGAGCATGGGAGTGACTTTGGTTCGTCGCCTTATCGTCTCAGTTTTTTCGCACCGTGACGGTGCATTCTGGCACTACGTCAAGCTTGTGACGAGTGACTGCTGCAAATTTGGACACGTCAGTAAGGCGATGAATTCGGGGTTGCAAACCGGCAAGACATGGCATGATAAGGTAACGTAACTACAGAGGGTCAAGGGTGGTTGTGGAACAACGGTTAAGAGCTTGGTCAAGAAGCGCTTTGGCGTCGATTCAGCAAAAGCTCGACGTGACGAATGCCAACATTCCTTCGTTTTCAACCTTTGCAACCTGGTTTGGTGTTGCAGGGGCTGGAATTGTGGCGTCTGCGGGCCTCAATGTTGTTGTGGCCAAATATCTCCTTTTTCCAGAGATCAAAGCAACAAAGCGCACTGTTGATGATTCCAACACGGGCGGACCAGCGTTGGTGACCGTTGCGGAACGTCCCAAAGTTGAAGATTTCAAGGAGATCACCCGCAGGAATCTTTTCAATTCCGATCAGGTGGAAGAGGTGGCCAAGGATCCATCTGCGGCCAAATCACAATGCGCACCAGTGAAATCGGATCTTCCACTCAAATTCACGGGTGTCATCTTTGGAGGAACCAAAGAAACGAGTTTGGTTCTTCTTGAGTCAACCTCCACCAAGCAGGCTGACACGTTCATTTTCAATGACGTTGTTTCCGGAGAAGCGAAGATTGTCGACATCCAAAGAGACAAAGTCTATTTTAACCGGGGTGATTCCAGCTGTCTTGAATTTCTGGAATTGCAGCAACCTGAACCAATCAAAAGACGGGTTCCGGGAGTGGCACGTTCGCATTCGTCAGGCGGTGCTTCGTTGGCCGGAGCAGGCAATCTGGAATTCAGCGAGTCAGGCTTCACCCGCAGCAAGGATGGTAATATTGTTGCCGACAGACGCTGGGTCGACAAGGCACTGACCTCTGATTTTGCAAAGACTCTTCAGGATGCAAAGGCGAGTCCAAACCTTGTGAATGGTGAAGTCAAAGGCTTTGTTTTGACCCGAATCCGCCCAGACAGTGTCTATGAAAAGATGGGTTTCCAGGATGGCGATGTTGTTGAGACCATCAACGGGATCGATCTCAATGACGCTGCGCGTGCCATCCAGACGCTCAATTCTCTCAAGCAAGAAAACCAGATTGAACTCTCTGTGAAACGCAACGGAGTCACAACACCTCTGAAGATTCAGGTGAAGTGACATGAACAACCGTTGGTATGAACCAAAAAGAAAACGCAGTTTAGGGGAAATCCTTGCAAGCGCTCGGCAATCGATTGCCGGTTTGTTTGGTCGAGGGAGCAGTCGCCCGGGCAGGGGACGAGTCGGCGATTCCGCAGCACTGGACAAATTCAAGACTCGCCTCATCAACTGGACTCTGGCATTTGGTCACTGGTTTCAATTGTCCGTGTTGCCGGTTCTGCGCAGATTCGACTGGCGGCTCATTCAAGGAATGGCCGCTGTGCTTGTTGTCAGCTTTTTTCTGGCCAATTCGATCAGCACTTTGGCAGCGAATGGAATCCTTTCCATCACCCGCTCGGCAGGCAAGCAGTCGGGTAAAAAGGCCGCCAAGGTCGCAGTCGAAGGTGATGAAGATGATTCCATGATGCTTGGCAATGTCACCCTTGGTTCGCCCGCAACAGCGAACTCTGTTGCCATAAAGAAAGAAATTCTCCAAAGAAATCTTTTCAACTCCGAGGGTAAGCTCGCACCAGAGGCTGGAAAAGATGAACCCAAGGGGATTCGAAAGGATCTTTCGATTGATTTTGAAAATGTTCCTTGCTCTGCCGGCGAGCTTCCTGTGCAGATCAACGGAACCATCTATACTGGCGATCCAAAAAAGAGTTTTGTGATATTGAAAGACCCCAAGATACCTGATGCGGATATTTATAAGCCGGGTGATGCGGTCATCGATCACGAAGACTATGAAATCTACAAAGTTGAACGAGGCTCACTTGAAGTGCGCAAAGGTAACAGCAAAATTTGCGTTGCCATCAGCGGCTACAAGAAAGCGGGCGGCACTGCGGACGTCGGTTCTTCGGCATCACCGTCGTCCAAAGCGGCGGGCGAGTCAAAGGAGTTTGAGTTTGACGCTGCATTCATTTCCCAAGAGATCGGCCCCGGATACGCCACCATATTGAATTGTGCGAAATTGATCCCGGAAATTGACTCCTCTGGAAAAATGCAAGGTTTCAAAATGATTTCGATTGCAACGAGCTGCTTGTTTGACCGGATTCAGATTCAGAACGGGGATGTCCTGACTGAAGTGAACGGCATCAGTCTCAAAGATGCTGGTCAGGGTTTCAAGCTCTATCAGTCTTTGCAGGAAGAACGAACAACAACGATCAATATTCTTAGAAATGGCGAACCTATTACACGAATTGTGCGGGTGAAGTGATGACTATTAAAGGCACTCATTCTCGATTGGTTGTCAGACATGCAGTTCCAGTGGCTTTTGCGTTGCTCGCTGCAATTGGCGATGGCAACAATGGGCTGATTGGAATCAGGTCGGCTGTGGCTCAAGATGCGCCGCCACCACCGCCACCTCCACCTCCACCACCGCCACCGCCAGTGGACGACAACGCCGGTTCGCCTGTTGACGACACGTCATCGATGCCTGAAAACAGTGGCGACTTTGATAGCGGCGGAGGAGGTGGTGGCAGCACCGGCAAAGCCAAAACTCCATCAGCACCGAAGGCTTCTATTCCAGCCAAAAAAGTGCCGCGAGGCCAAGAGCTGGTCAGCATCGACTTTCCAGAGCCAACGCCTATCAAAGACATTATCAAGGCTGTGAGCCAGTGGACAGGCAAGAACTTTATTCTTGGCCAGGGGGTTTCTTCGGGCGCGAAGGTGGCGATTATTTCGCCGCAGCAGGTCACAAAAGAAGAGGCTTATCAGGCATTCTTGAGTGCATTGAACGTCGCAGGTTACACAACTGTTGATACGGGCAAGGCAATCAAGATCGTTCCGACACGACAGGCGACTGCGTCCAATATCAAGACGTTTTATGGCGCGAGCTGGGCACCGATGACCGATGAAATCATCACCCAGATTATCCCACTCAGCTATATCGATGCCCAGACGGTTTCAAATCAGCTGAGAACGATTCTACGTGAATCGAATCCAGTCCCATTCCAGACGACAAACTCGCTGATTGTTTCTGACACAGGCCACAAAATTCGCCGCCTTCTTGAAATCATCCGTCTCCTGGATGTGAAGGGTAATCAGCCGCAAGTCGCCATACTTCCGATTCGCAACACGGATGCAAACGACATCGGTAAAAAAATTCAGGATGTGTTTGGTTCACGCGGCGGTGGTGGCGCCCTTTACCTTCAAAAAGTGATTGTTGATGAACGCACCAACAGCTTGATTCTGATTGGTCCGCCCAGAGGACTTGATGATGTTGCCCGACTTGTAGCGCGACTCGACAAGCCTCTCGAGGACTTGGGTTCTCAAGCTCAAATTCACGTTCGTCCTTTGGATTACGCAGATGCCGAAAAATTGGCTGGAACTTTGCAATCACTCGCGCAGGGCTCAACGTCGCTGCGAGGTCGCCGGGGTGCTGCTGCGGCAGTCAATGCCGGAAGCAACAACCAGCCCACAGGTGGAACAGCCGATATCGGTGGCGTGAAGATCACGGCCGACAAAGCAACAAACTCTTTGATCATTCAGGGCTCAAAAGCCGTTTTCAATGAAGTAGACCAAATCATCCGGCAGCTCGACAAGCGGCGCGACCAGGTCTACGTTGAAACCGATATTATTGATGTGAACCTTGGCAATCAGATGTCCTTGTCAACGAGTTTCCTTGCCGGAGCAACCGCGCTGAGTGGCAGAGCAAACGTGCCACTGGGTTGGAAACCCGGAGGTATGGCACCCTTCGCAATCACAAAGCAAAACGCAAGCACGACCGAGCAACAGGATTTGTTGAGCAAGGCAATTCCGTCTCAAGCTTTGCTTGGGGTGTTGAGCAGCAAGACTGTTGAGATTGGTGGAATAAAACTTTCGCCAGGTGCCTTCATTTTTGCTCTCAAGCAAGACAGCAACTCGAACGTTCTGCAGACACCTAGCTTGTTGGTGGCAGACAACGAAGACTCGACGTTCGAAGCGACCGAGCGGGAAAACATCCTGATCAACCAGGAAGATCCGCTGACAAAGATCCGCACTCAGAAAATTGAAACTCTTGACGCAACCTTGAGTGTGAAAATCAAGCCACAGATTTCCAAGGCTGACTTTGTGAGCATGGACGTGGCAATCAAGGCCGAAAGTTTTGGTCGTCGAAATGCTGAAAACCGTCCGGAGCAGACCAACAAACGCTCGTTCAACACCAAGGTCACGGTGCAAAACGAGCAGACGATTGTCGTCAGTGGTCTGCAGCGCGACCTCGAAATAGAGGGTAAAGACAAGGTTCCTTTGCTTGGAGACATTCCAATCATCGGTTGGTTGTTCAGAAACTCTTCAACGACCAAAGCCAAGACCACGTTGATGATCTTCTTGACTCCACACGTCGTTCGCAGCTCTGAAGACCTGGGCAAGATTTATGATAAAAAAGTTCAGGCACGGGATGAGTTTTTGAAAGTGTTTTATGGTAGTGATTTCAAGAAGCGAGACGTGTTCAAACGGCTAAGAACTCTGGATGAGGGCAAGGCGCCGGTCAAGACGTCTTACAACCAGCCGGCGGCTGAGACAGCACCGGCAACAACCCCTGCAGTTCCTTCGCCGACTCCAATTCCAGCAGCGACGCCGACTGTACTTGATGAAAAATCTGACAAGAGTCCAGTCAAGCAGGGACTTCCAAGTGGTGATTCAAATCCAATCATTGTTCCCGGTGAATCGGGCGGTGGTGGTGGCAGCATTGGCGGTGGCGGTGATGGTGGCGGTGCACCTCCACCTCCTCCTCCCGCTCCTGCTGGAGAATAAGGGGTTCGACAATGGAAAAATTGCATGATGCTGAGCATATTTTTTCAGCTCTGGACAAGGCTCAAAAGCCAGTCTCGCCTGGCGAGGTTGGTCCTGGGCAGCTGACGCAGTCATCTCCGCAAAGGTTTGGTCGAAAGACACTTGGCGAGATTCTTGTTGACAGAAAAAAGATCACCGATGAACAACTGCGCGAAGCACTCAAAATTCAGCAGTTGCGAGGTGGTCAGCAAAAGGTCGGCTCGATTCTTCTTGAATCTGAGCTCGTTGAACAGAACGACATTCTTCAGGGCCTGGCAATACAGCTTGAGTTGCCTTACCTCGACACTCTTCCCATCAACGACATTGATGCTGAATTGGTCAGGGATCTGAGCATCGGCTTTTGTTCGCAAAACTTGGTTGTGCCAATCTCGCGCGATGCAACAGGTGTGACCGTGGCGGTGAATGATCCGTTGAACGTTTCTGCGGTCGACGATCTTCGCTTGATTTTGGGCAGCGCAATTTTTCGTGTTGTTTGCCCGAAAGTCACGATTGAAGCAGCCATCAATAGCGTCTTTGAGCGTCAGGATATGTCCCGCGAGACAACCCAGGGACTTGCCAATGATGATACAGATGACCTTGCCGGCCTTGAAGAGGCAACTGACCTCCTGCACGACACGGAGGATGCTCCTGTCCGTCGTGAGGTGAGTACGATCATTCGACGTGCGATCAGCGAAAAAGCCTCCGACATCCATATCGAACCGTTTGAAGACAGGGTGTCTGTTCGCTTTCGCGTGGACGGCAGTTTGCGTGAAGTCAGAACCATTCCCAAAAAATACCAGGCAAACGTCACAACCCGCATCAAGATTCTGGGCAAATTGAACATCGCTGAAAGCCGTATCCCGCAAGACGGTCGCATCTCTTTGCGCGTCGGTGGACGAGACTGCGACGTTCGTGTGAGTGCGCTGCCGACAAAATTCGGCGAACGCATCGTGATGCGTATTCTCGACAAAAGTTCTGGTGTTCGTGAATTGGCGACAATGGGGATGCCGGAGAGAATATTCAAGGGATTCGAGTCATTGATTCACTCAAAGCATGGCATTGTGCTTGTGACTGGTCCGACGGGTTCAGGTAAAACTTCAACACTCGCGTCTTCGCTGATGCATATCAACAAGCCCGACGTCAACATCATCACGGTTGAAGATCCGGTTGAAGTTGCGTTGCCAGGAGTTGGTCAGGTTGAGGTCAACGAAAAGGCAGGTTTGACTTTCGCTGCAGGTTTGCGCTCGATTTTGCGTCAGGACCCTGATGTGGTGCTGATTGGTGAGATCCGCGACTCGGAAACTGCTCAGATCGCAGTCCAGGCAGCGATGACAGGCCACCTTGTGCTCAGCACTCTGCATACCAACGACACAGCATCAAGTGTGACCCGTTTGGCTGACCTTGGCGTTGAGCCTTTTCAAATCACCACAACTGTCTTGGGTGTTCTTGCGGTCCGTCTGATGAAGCGCGTTTGCTTGACCTGCCGGGAATTGACAACACACACTCCCGAAGAGCTTGCGTTGTTGGGACTGACGCCCGAGCGCGTTGCGGGAAAGAAGCTGTACAGGGCAAGGCCCAACGGCTGTTCGGCATGCAAGAATCTTGGTTATTCCGGTCGTGCGGGTATCTACGAGCTTTTGGTTTTTGATGACGCAATTCGTCAGCAAATTGTTAAAAGTGTTGATGGTGCGGCGCTGAGAAAGATTGCAATGACACGCGGAATGACAACGCTCCGGGATTCTGCGGCAGAGCGATTTGTGAATGGCGAAACGACACTCGACGAGGCTTTGCACAAAACCCAGGTTGATGAATAACCGGCGGTCAAATCACTTCGTGAGATAAGGGATCTGTCATGCCAGTTTTTGTATATACCGGACAAAATGCCCAAACCGGAAAGAAAGTGAAGGCGACCGTCGACGCTGATTCGTTGAAGGACGCCAAGCTCAAGCTCCGACGGCAGAACATCCTTGTGATCGATATTCGACCACAGGCAGCCGGTTCGAGCTCGGGCTCTGGCGGTCAGAGCTTCTTCGAAAGATTGAACGAAAAGAAGGTGAGCTCCGAAGACCTCGCTTTGGCGACCAAGCAATTCGCAATTCTTACCAGAGCGGCGGTTGATGTTTCAGAAGCCCTTCGCTCCATTTCGGAACAGGTCGAGAATCCCAAGCTCAGGATTGTCTATTCGAAAATCCGTGAGTCGGTTTCCGAAGGTCGTTCACTTTCTGATGCCCACAAGGAATTTCCGGAAATCTTTCCATCTGTCTACGTCAACATGATTGCTGCAGCTGAAAAGGCAGGGGCGTTGCCCATCGTGTTGCGTCGACTGGCCGAGTTCACCGCTTGGCAAATTGCCATCAAGCGAAAGGTTGTCGGAGCGCTTATCACTCCTGCAATCATGGTGGTCGTTGCGATTGGCGTGACGCTTTTCCTGTTTGTGAATGTTTTGCCCAAAATCACCAAGGCGTTTTCGTCGTTGAAGGTGACGCTTCCCTGGTACTCGGTCATGCTCAACAACATTTCAGCATGGCTGCAGGATCGATGGTGGTTGGTTGTGATAGCTATGGTCGCTGGTGTTGTAGGCTTCCTGCGTTGGAAGGCGACCAAGAGCGGTCGTCGGCAATTCGACATGTTCACCTACAACATGCCCATCTTTGGTCCACTCGTTCAGCGTGTGGCTGTTTCAAGATTTTCGAAAACCTTGTCCACGGTGCTTTCTTCGGGTGTTCGAATTGTCGAAGGTCTTCAGCTGACCCGCAATGTTGTTGACAATGCCGTA
>JBDLRR010000080.1:0-7733 GCA_039799985.1 Pseudomonadota bacterium
CATTTTCTTTCCAGGTAAAGGAACATGGCCTCATTGAAAATATTGAGGATACGAACCTTTTCATCTGAAACTTGTCCCTTTTCTCCGACAACTTCAAAAATTCGACACGCATTGGTGCGTCCACGCACAACAATGGAGTCTATTTGCCGCCATTCAAAATCTTTATGAACAACTTTCCAGGTGTCCTCACTGACCAAAATTTTTGTTCCATAAATCTTATTGAGTGACTCAAGCCGGCTGGCGAGATTTACGGTGTCTCCGATCGCTGTGTAGGAAAGCCTCTCGTTGAAACCGAAGTTTCCAACCAGTGCACTCCCTGTGCTGATACCGATGCGGGTATGAATGCCGCTCACTCCGTATGAATTCCATCCAGAAACCAATTTCTCAAGCTGCAATTGGCACGAAAGAGCCGCTTTACAAGCAAATTTTGCGTGCTCCGAATTGGCCTTCGGTGCACCCCAGAAGGCCATGACAGTGTCTCCGACGAACTTGTCGACTGTTCCATGGCCCGTATTCATGATCGTTCGACTGATGCATTCAAAGTATTCATCCAGATGTTCTGCTATGACTTCTTGCGGCCATTGTTCGCAAATCTTGGTGAAATTGGCCAGGTCAGAGAAAAAGAAGCTCATCTCTCGTTTGTCGGCTCCGATTTCGGCTTCTTTTTTGAGTTCCATAAGATTTCGGACCACTTCCGTTGGAACGTATCGGCTGAAAGATCTCAAACCGCGTTTCATGTCTGAAACCGCATCGCCAATTTCTGTGATCTCTTGTATTTTCGATGCAACCGTGTGTTTGCCGTCCAAATCCAGTTCTTGAATTTTCTGCAGTTCCAACGCAAGATCGTGAATTGGTCCCGAGATCTTTCTTGAAAAAAGCAGTCCAACAAAAGCCACAATTGAAACCAACGGCAATGCGATACCCAAAATCACCAAAAGGTAATTGCGCTCATACTCAAAAGCCTTCTCAGCGGCGATGTCCATCCCCACCAATGCTTCCAAATTTCCGTTTCGATCAAGGACAGGAGCAAAGGCAGACAGCCAAATTCCCCAGTCGTCTTTGGAAAATTCACTCTCGACCCGAACTTGATAAGGCGGCTTGAACGATTCCAGCAGGACTGAAGTTGGAGAGTCATAGGGGTCACCAATGTGGCTGAACTTGTCGGATGGCTCCTCTGCGTCGACAACGAAAACAATTTTTCCATCTGCCTGTTTTCTAAAGGTGTAAACGTAACGGATATCCTTGGAGGAATCGCGTATTCTGCGCAATTTCTGTTGATAATCAGCGTACACCTGGCCCTTTTCGTCGTCCTTTGTTTTCAAGGTCGCGTGCTTGTCAGCTTCGATTTGAATCGCTGCAATGCCAACCGCAGTTGCAAGGCGTTGTTGAATCTCGCTTCTCACGAAGTTTCGAACACTGATGAAAGTGCAAATTCCCAGCACGATGGTGGTGACCACCACCGTAATCACAAAGGCACTGCTCAGGCTCAGGCGAAGAGATATTCCGTTCCGTCTGGTTTTCAGTTTGTTCATTTCTCTTCCATCCGCTTTCGATTTCGACTGATCATACAGAAAGTATCAATTCCGCTCTGCGTTACCTGATTAACTTTTCAACGACATTCTTGAATAAGAATCATTCTAGTACCGAGGAAACAGATCGACCCCTCGATTGCGCAAAAACTCTTCAACCTTAACCAGACGCCTCTTTTGGTCGGCCCTGATTCTGGATTCGTCGTTGTTGAAACGGGCCACATCCTTGAATTCATTTGTGTCGGGATCACGATAGGAATCAACGGAAAGTTGAATCAATGAATCCATGCTGATTCCTTGGGTTTTGAGGCCAGCCATGCGATCAAGAAAACCCTTGCGGTCGGTTGCCGCCAACGGGCTTTGTGTCAGCAACGTAAAAAAGGCTGCAGCAAGCATCGGATGATTCGTAGGCAACATTGCGCCCCGGGCAGCGTCTTCAAAGCGCACACGCATCGGCTTTATCTTGTTTTCGAGATAGTATTCGTCGGCCTCTGCGGGCCCGCGCGATCCACAAGAGATGCAGCTGAACACACCCACGTTGTGGTAGCCGGAGTCTCCGTGACCATAGTACGCCTGGGTTGGCGAACCATCCAGATTGATGGTCCCCTCGGCGTGCCCGATGGCCAGAATCAAAACTGATTTGGGATGAGCAATCGCATTTGCGAGGTCAAAATCAATTTTCACGGGCAGATTTTGATTTTGAATCGGAGCTGCAGGGCGAGCCGTGCCGGTGGGCGAAACCTTGCCACCCACGCGCAATTTGTTTTGGCAGGCAGAAAGGACCGCAAGCGAAACTGCTGCAAGGCATGCTGCATTCTTCATCGCGGGTTCCTCGTGTTCTTTCCGGTTGGCAACAGGGTTGCAATCAACACATTTCAGTCGCGAGCTGGACGTTTTCCGCCTGGAGCAATCCACTCCCGGTACTTGACGAGATCCTGCGGAGTCGGATTCGATCTGCGGAATTTTTTACCGTTCAGCGAAACTTCAATACGACGATTTGCGGCCCGCCCCTGCTTTGTTGCATTGCTTGCAACCGGGTAACGGAATGCCACTCCCGAGGTTGTGATGATTTCAGGCTGGATATCACGATCCATCAAGGCCTTTTTCACTGCATCCGCGCGGCGCTTTGACAAAGCCATGTTGACATCCAACGACCCCACAGAGTCCGTGTGGCCTTCAACATGAATGGCATTTGGCTTTTCAATTTCAAGCCGTTCCTTGAGCAATTGAATTGTCTTCATTGCTTCGGGGGTCAGATCTGAACTGCCAAACTTGAAGCGCACATAGCCGACGTCAACGATCTCGTTGCCCACCAATAAACGCAGCAGGCTTTCATCGCTTGCCAACTGGCGAGGCGCTTCCTCTGCGCGGCTGTCAGCCAGAATGCGATCGAGATCCACGTCAGAATAAAGTGGCAGTGCATCGCGTGGATCAAATACCCCACCGCTTTCCACCTCTTTGTAGCCACCCGAAGTGTAGCGAACGCCAGCCATGATTCGTGCCAATGGCGAACCAACACCACGCCCGAAGCCAGAACCAACCGAACCGTGGAACGTCATTTTGTCGTTGTAAATGTAACGAGCACCGAGTCCCCATTCCCAAGGGTTTCCGGGGCTGCTGATCGAAATATACCCTTGGCTGAATTCAGTACGAATACCGGCATCAAGACTCAGGTTTTTGTTTGTTCGTGGCGTCCCCATGACCGACCACTGAAAACTACTGTCCCAAGAAATGGCCCAGTTGCGTGCCAAAAAAACCTTGCGACCATTCGCAAAGCCCGTTTCGCCAATAACGCGTTCCCTGTCGCCCCAGAAAATAAATCCAGGCGTCAGGCTGATCTCCCAATCACCGGTCGTCGAAAAAAGTGAGCTCGGCAAACTCAGCTTGGCGCGGCTTGTGCCGTCTGAAAGCATGGCTTTTTTGTCACCAAAAGGAATGCGAACATCAAGTGCAATAGAGTGTGTTCCTGCAAAACGAGTTCCCCACTCTATTGCTTTGTATTTGATTCCGGCACGCGGGTCCGAAAGCAAGAAATACTGCCGCGAGGCACCTACTTCCATGAGATAATTTTTCGGGTTCTGATGAAAATCAAAAAGTGCGATGGGCAGCACACCATAAAAATCGAGTTCGCGCAAAAGACCATATCCCGCTGAGAAATGAGTCATGAGCAGGTCGTCGACAACTCCAACGCGGGTGCTCTTTCCATCACCCAACTCCACCGGATTCATCACGTAATCAGCTGTCAGACCATACATCCACGCTTGATATGGAATGATATGAGGCGTTTCGTTCAACAACCCGGACGCATTTCCTGCGGTCGGGCTATACGTCTCGGCATTAAAACCCAACGCTGCTGCCGACTGCGGCCGGACGGTTGACAACGAGGCCAATCCACAAGCAAGTGCGCCGCTGAAAAAAAGTGATTTGCAGGTTTTCAGAATTGACTTCATGGTTGCTGCCTTTCCCTACGATTTGTAGACAGCCGTGCCGCGCGTCGCACAACAACAATCGGCAATGCAAAACACAGAATCATCACAAGCAAATCACGCCAGGAATTTGTGACGGCTCGACCGGCGATTGTTCCACAGTTCCCGGTTCCACCTTGCAAACGCAAACGCGTGTAATCTTCGAGGCTGTTGGCCTCGCCTACAATTCCAAATTCACTGGCCAGCTTGTTCCCCTGATCTGAATTGCGATAATCGCGGTACTGACCCGATCTGGGTGCGGCATAAAAACCGTCGCCTTTAGGATCAGCACTGCCGATAAGGTCGCCATCAACAGTTTTTCCTTCGTCGATGGCCGTGCACTTGAGCGAATTATCCGTGGAATTGCCGACTACAACCGTGAACGTCGACGAACTGGAACTCGAACCATCCTGATAAACCGGAGTCACCTTGACAGTGTTGTTCCCTGTCTTAAGTCCAACAAATTTGATTTCAAATGCGCTCTCAGGGGCGGCCGGAGAAACCGCTTTGTACTCAAACTTGTTGCCGCCGGCTGGAGTGATTTCCACTTTCACATATTGCAATGCATTCTTGTCGAACTGATCAAACAACCCCGAGAGTTTGCTGTTCAGTTCTGTCGCGCCTCGCGCGTAATTGAACTTCACCTTTCCATTTCCGGTGCGCGCGCTGTTTTCAATCAAGAAGCCGGCAGGGTTCAGTGAAGCCTTTCCAGAGTCATCATAATCAAAATAGGCTGTCGAATCTTGCGTGAACAAGACATGGTGGACGTTGACCTCACCAAAAGGCGCTGCAAGCGCTTCACTGTGGGCCTGGGCAATGGCCGTTGGAGCTTGTCTGTCGATGCAATACTCGCGGAACTGTCCGAGCCGCTCACCGGAAACAATGGCTTCAGTCAACAATCGAGGTGATGAACGACAGGTACTGGCGGCAACGTACTTGGGCACATTGGGCAGTCCATCTGTCACAAGAACAACATTGCGACCCACATTGGATGGATTGGCCACACCGGTATATGCCTTTACAGTCCCCCTGAAGAAATAAGTGAAGTCTGTTGAGCCACGCGGCATGATCGCAGCGTAGTCGACAAAATTTTTCATATTCAAAATTGAATTTGCTTCATTCGCGGCAGCGAATTGCGAAAACTCGCAAATCGACAATTTGGAAACATCATTCGGTGATCCCCAGCGGGAATCGGCGTTGGCAGAAGGAAACACATCGTTTGTTGATGCACAGTAGTCCGGCGAAAAGCCAGCGTTCAGATCGTCGATCCGCTGATCGGTCAATTCTGTTCCGGATCTGCCGTTGTAATTCATCACAGCAATTTTCGGATAGTCCGCACTTCCTGACGCGACGCCAGATGAGGCAGCCTTTGTTGCAAACGCGTCAATAAAGCTCTTCACCACAGGTGCTCTGGCTGTTTGCACGTCGGTCGTGGATTGACTTTTGGAGTTGTCGACAATCAACATCAGCTGACTGCGCAATTCGTTTGCTTTCGGCTTGCAGTTCTTGACACTCCAGTTGAAGGCAATCACATCATTGGCGCCGCTGGCTGGGGAGACATTGATGGTTGCCCCATTTGTGAGATTGGTCGCAGGTCCGCTGCCGGGAATACAATCACGGTCGGTTAAAACAGGTTCGCACCTGGAAAAACTTGCCGGAAAGGCCGACTGCGTCCACGCCATCAGGAATGCACCTGGAATCCATCCAATGGAACGGGGCGGCAAAAACTTCCTCACGTCGGCACTCTCCTTTCCGTTGGGTTCCAAAATCCTTGGCTTTGACAGAAATATTGCCATGTTTGGTCAATGCCCAACACCCCTGAAACGCATCCTGCCTGGGCAATTTCATCGGAGATTTGACACACCCCCTCCGCATGAGCGAATTTGCCGTTGTTTCAACACTCAAGACGGTGACTGGAAGATTCCCTGCAGACTCTGGGAGTCTCTGGCCCTTCAATTGGACCACGTCATGACGCTCGACGAACGCGAAAAGAACTTGTCATCCCGATTGCAGTCCACCGTCTATCTTGATTGCAATGCCACCACCCACACTCATCCGCTCGCATTGCAGACAGCCCGTGAGGCCATGGAACTCTGCTACGGCAACCCAAGTTCAACCCACATCACAGGACTGCATGCAAAGTCATTTCTGGAAAGTGCGCGTGAGGCCGCAGCTGTTGCAGTCGGTGCACACGACGCCGATGAAATCATCTTCAACAGCGGTGCAACGGAAGGCATCCAGTCGTCGGTCTTTTCGGTTCTGTTTCATCTCCTCAGGCAATTTCGCGAAACAGGCCGACTGCTCCGTTGGCACATTCTTTATGGAGCAACAGAACACAAAGCAGTCCCGGCGGCGATCCAACATTGGTCCGAAGTTCTCGGCCTGCCAGTTGAAATTGAGGCCATTCCGGTTGACCCGAAGGGCCTACTTGACCTTTCCTTCATCGAAAGTCGCCTCGCAAAAACGGCGCTCATTTGCACGATGGCCGTCAACAACGAAACCGGTGTGATTCAACCGCTCGATAGCATCTCTGAACTTCTTGCCTCATCTGATGGACAAGGCTGTTTTTGGTTTGTCGACGGTGTCCAGGCTCTGGGAAAAGTTCCAATTCAATTGTCCAGGTTGGGCGCGCATTATTCCTGCTTTTCAGGGCACAAACTGAACGCACCCAAAGGTATCGGATTTTTGTGGGTCCACAAAGACGCCCCATACACACCCATGATCGTTGGTGGCGGACAAGAACGTGGAAAACGCTCAGGAACCGAGAATCTGCCTGGTGCAGCTGCATTTGGACGCATCCTTAAAGCTCTCAATGATGCAAACGACAGAATCTTTATGAATCACTCCCAGCTTGAGGAATGCAGGCAAAAACTCATCATAACCCTGTCTCGCTGTTTTCCGACCCTTGTTTGGAATGCAGATCTCAAACATTGCGTGCCCACAACTCTGAACTTCTCTGTTGAGGGTATTTCCAGCCGCGAACTCATGAACGCGCTTGATGCTGCGGGGGTGCGCGTCTCCGGAGGGTCCGCGTGCAGCTCAGGCAAAACATCTGAAAGTCATGTGCTCAGCGCAATGAATCTTCCAAAATGGCGCAGTCAGAATGCCATACGAATGTCTTTTGGACCTGCCAATACCCCTTCGGAAATCGATGTTGCTTGCATGGCCATTGAACAAGCAGGCGAAGCACTGCGCGCCAGTTGCATGATTCCGGCCTTGCCTGCTCGGGCAGATCAGGTTGCAGAATTCCTCAAACACACCGGGCCAGGCATCAGTGAACTCAGAGCTTCCGACGGAACCCGCGCGTGGCTCGTGACGGCAGCAGGTGGCGAGTCTGTTTTGGTTGCAGATTGCGACCAAGCCCTGCACGAACTCAACAACAAACTCTCGTGCCGCGGTCTGCAGCACACACACATTCTGCGCCTCGACAAACCTCAGGCAAGTTCACTGCCCGAGGGATGGCGTCAGATCAAAACCCAGTCGGGAACCTCGTTGTTGCTGGAATCAGCGCCCGTAACATTCACTGTCAGCTCATCAACAACAAAAGAAAACACCGCTGTTCTTTTTGCTCCCATGCGCGAGTGTCTCGAGGAGATAACGCAAAATAAAGGCAGTTCGCTTGGTGAGGCCAAAATGCTTCTCGCATGCTTCGCCTGCGAACCATCGGCCATGACCGCCTATGACTTTGTCTGCATTCAGCAAGCCGACTCGGAAACATCAGTGCCAAACACAAAAAAGA
>JBDLRR010000081.1:0-2982 GCA_039799985.1 Pseudomonadota bacterium
GGCTTGAAAGCGCAGGCCTTCGAACAATTCACGCTTCCCGGTGACATTGAAATCAATCAGTCCTGTTTGAGCAGCGATTTCCGGTGCGACGAGTTTTTCAT
Organism: Pseudomonadota bacterium; assembly: GCA_039799985.1. Classification (GTDB taxonomy): domain Bacteria; phylum Bdellovibrionota_B; class Oligoflexia; order Silvanigrellales; family Silvanigrellaceae; genus RFOM01. The sequence continues at coordinate 102 of JBDLRR010000081.1, forward strand.
CGAGGCGAGGCTCGGCGACATCGAGACGCAACAAACCATAGGTCCGCCATTCCGACATTCCTGTTTGTGCAGGTTGCGAAACCGAATCTTCGGCAAGAGCTTGACCTGCAATACCCAGAAATATCGATGCAGGAGCAATCAGCATCTGCTGGATTTTCATTTTCATCCTCGTTGAATTTGCAACCATCACATTTCCCAGGAAGGGTCACTTGCCCAGGTCCGTGAGCGCAAAGCGCTGATCAGGAAATGACACATCGACGTTCATCGATTGAGTCAACAGTTCGGTGTAACGCTCTTTGATCAATTCGTTGCGCATGACGACTTTTGCAGGACGCTTGTAGCCCTTGGAGAACTCCTTGAATTCTGAAAATTCCGCAGAGCGAAGAATCTTGCCGCTGGTTCCGTAATATTCTCCACGCACGGGCATCTGGTCGGACTTGCGCATCCAGACCTTCACCACGTCGTAAGATGTATTTGCGTTCTTCGACTTCAATTCCAGCAACAGCGTTTCAGGATTGTCGGATTTCCCCAACGTGCCTGCATAGTCAACCTTGTAATTGACCCGCAGCACATCTGCATTGTTGAAATCTCCACCCTGGAAAGAATCTCGGTTGGCGATGCGGGTCGCTCGCTTGAGGTTCGGCAGATACACCCAGGAATTGTCGCCTACCCTGAGTACTTCTTGTCCGGCAACAGCTGCAGGACCCTTGAACCAAATCCGGAATTTGTCATTTCCCTTTTTGACAAAACGCATTTCGTAGTTGCGGGTGGTGCCGTCTTCGCGCTTTGCGATCATCTTGGCAGACGATTCGAAATGAGTCGGACCCATGATCGCATCATATTTTTCAATCAGCTGCTCGGCCGTAATTTCAGCAGCAGCAGCAGAAATTGTAGAACCCGAAATCCAGACGAGCGACACCAGAGAAACAAAAGCCGATCTGGTGATGAATTTTTCGACGAACATGACAAAACTCCTCTCAGGATGCACGCAAGGCATCGACCGGATTCAAACTCGATGCGCGCAGGGCAGGAAAAATCCCCGCCAATGCTGCACACACAATGGCAACAAAAAATGCAACAACAACAAACTGAAACTCGACGAACGGGCGCAGCATTCCCTTTTCAAAACCTTCAGAACCGAAAGGAATGCCCAATCGATTGAGAACCAACACGGCCACCAAGCCAAACAGCGTGCCAATCAAAGCTCCCGCGACTCCGACGAAAACCGATTCCGCTAAAAAAATTCGGCGGATTTGCTCACGCTTGATACCCACCGAGAGCATGGTTCCGATCTCGCGGGTACGCTCGAACACAGCCATGGTCATGGTGTTGGCGATGACAAACAGCACCAAAATAAAAAGGATCACACTGACAATGGCAATCATGATCCGCTGGCGGAAAATCACATCGCGCAAGAACGGTTGGACATCACTCCAGGTGCTGACTTCAAATTCGCTGCCAAGTTCTTTCTGCAACCGCTCCTGAACATCATCCAGATCATCCAGATTTTCGACTGCAACGGCTATCTCGGTGACTTTGCCTTCCAGCCCCAACAGCGACTGTGCAACGCTCAACGGCAGAGTGACCGAACGTTTTTCTTCCAGCGGCAACAACGAGCGCGTGGTCGCCTTGACCTGCACGTCAACAGCATTTTGGCGGCCCTGTGGGCTGGCTCCGGAAAGGTTGAGGAACTCACCCGGAGGTTGCGCCGTACGAGACTCATCAACCGTGATTTGGACGGTCTTGGGTGCGACGTTCAAACTCCGCGCCAGTTCCTGACCCACCATGGCCTGACCGGTATCACCCGCGTTGAGTGCAACACTTCCCTCGGTCAGAGTACCCAACCAACGAGGACAGACTTTCTGCTCGCGCTCAACATCGACGGCGTTGCCAAAAAACAAAGCCTGATTTCTGCCATTTGAAACCAATCCTCGAAATACAATGCGGCCACCTGCAGCCTTGACTCCCTTGACGCTCTCGATGCGCTGCAACAATTCAGGCGAGTAATCGAAGTTGAAGGTCAGTGGATTGGCAGAAACATTGCTCATGAATCCTGTTTTGTGAATCTGCAGCGCTCCAATTTTAACGTTCACGGCGTTTTCGATCGAGAAACGATAGAAGCCGTTTGAAACTCCGGTGATGCCGAGCACCACGGCAAGACCCACAACAATCGCAGACAGCGTGAACAAGCTTCGACGGCCGTTACGGAACACATTCCTGAGTGCGACTTGAAGAAGAATATTCATACCGCAGACAAAGCCTCCACGGGGCGCAGACGCGAAGCACGGTAAGCAGGCCACAAACTGACAATTGCCGCACCAAGGGTTGTGAAGAGAAATGATTCCAAAACGAATGATGGGGTCAGGAAAGGATGAAGCACAAATTTAATGGTCGAGCCCGGCGCCGGAATACGGATACCGATTTGAGATGCGATCGAGACAAAAACAAATCCGATTGCCAACCCGACAAAGGCACCCAGTGCACCCAGGATTGCACCTTCAAGAACGAACATCGACAAAATTTTACCACGTCGAATCCCAAGTGCCATCATTGTGCCTATTTCACGCACCCGCTCCAAAACGTTCATGAACATCGAATTGACAATACCGAGCATGATCACCATCAAAAAAACAATCGTGACAAAACCAAAGACTCTATCGATGTTTTCCAGCACATCCCTGATGAAGGGCGCAATTTCGTCCCACCGGCTGACCTCGAATTCGGGACCCAAGACCTCGATGAGACGCGCCTGAGTCTTTACAGCATTGTCGACCGAATCGAGGCGAACGAGATATTCAGTGATCTTGTTGTCGATTTTGAGAAGCTTTTGGATTGTCTTGAGCGGGGCGAGTGCCAACCGCTTGTCTGTTGGTACTGCCGA
>JBDLRR010000082.1:0-7147 GCA_039799985.1 Pseudomonadota bacterium
CAGAACTTTTTTTCTTGATGTTGGCATCGGCAGCTGTTGGGGCTTTGTTTTGGTCGGTTGCGCTCAGCGAGGACGTTTTTGCGAGATTTGATATGCTTCCTGTTGAGTATTCTTGTTGTCCGCAGGCAGCGAGAACCAATACACAAACAATGTTGAATGCCAAAATTAGGTTTTTCAATTTTTTCTCCTCTCTGAATCAGAGTCAGGTCTTTCCATATAATTCTTATCGGGATTTTAATTGGAATATAAATAGAAATTATAAAATTAAACTAAAAATTAGTAATAACATGGAGTTGTTTAGTCTGAAAAACTGCTTTTGGTTTCGTGATTGGTAATTTTGAAGCGTTCAATTGCCGCCTTTCTGGAGCGGGTCTGTTTTTGATTTCGGCCATCAATGCATCGTTAAGATATAAAACGAGGGGTGGATTGCGGTTGATATCGTGTTAACCTACCAAGCCCGATGCTTTCGAACCGTTTGCATTGTGGTGACTCTCAGGAGATTTAGTATGCAACGTAAGGTCCTGTTGGTCTTTCTACCGCTGATCGTGTTTATCTCTGGTTGTGGTGCTCCGCAGAATGGAACTTCTGAATCCGAGCTTGCAACCGATTTGGGGTTGACCGGCAACAGCCGCGTGGCGCGCAATTTTGAATCCTACAAATCCAACCGCAGCCAAGGCTGCACAAACTCGGGTTCAACCCGCAAGCGTGTCTTGTTGTCGGGGTTTGGTCCATTCAATCGGAAACACAATATATCAGGTGCAGTGGTCGATCTCCTTCAACGTTCTTCTTTGTGGCCCGCTGTATCCGCGTGGCCGCAGAATGGTCAGTTTGATGTTCCCGAGTTCAAGCCCGACGATTCTCCGGGCGCCAGCGGTGGCATCGCGATTCAAAGAACCCTCACGTTTGATGGCCAAGAGATGGAGCTGTGCCTTCTCAAATTGACTGTTGAGTGGGATTTTGCGGCTGCGGTGATTCTTCATGAAGCTGAAAGTTTTCAGCCAGATTTCATTCTCATGACAGGCTATGGTGCGAATCCCACCGGTGTTCGCCTGGAGGCGGGTGCACTCAACAAGACATCAAGATTGTCGGGCTTTGACCCACGCGGAAAAGCATTGGGTGAAGTCAACGCGCCCGTATCGGATTGGATAGTGCCGCGTGAATTGAATCTTCCCGATGAAATCGCCATGAACTGGCAACCTCAAAAAATCGCTTCGCGTCATCGTCTGCGTTTGGATCAATTCAGCGAGAGTCTGGGCCGAAGAGAACAGGGTCTTGCATGGAGATTTGTACCAATGGAATCGGCTGACCCTCTCAACAATTACGTTTGCAACAACGTCAGCTATGCCGTGCTGGCAGGATTGCGTTTGGGCGCATTGCCTTTGGCCGGTGGGCGCCTGACTCTGGCGCCGAAGTTTCGCAAGATGCCTGGCGCTGCATTCCTGCACTATCCTTTCAACAGTGACGTGACTGCGTCAGATGAAGTCTGGATGTGGGCTCATTTGGTGGCAGGGATTATTGCTGATACTCACGCTTTGCCTTGAAGCCCTTAGAACTGTGCACAAGCCTCTTCAGACGGCGGCGAAATCGTTTCGGGATCTTCAGCAACAATATAGAAACAGACTTTAGATCCCGCGACAGGTGTTGTGCCCAAATCTTTCAAAGGCACGTCGACCGTTGTCGGAACAGAGATTCCTGTTCCAGAACTCACTGACTTGAGAAGCTTGGCGGGACCTTCAGCCGGTGGAGCAAGATAGATTTGATATGCGCCAACACTGGCCGACGTCGATTTGCTCCAGCTGAGCCGCAACGAGCTTGTTGTTTCATTGGGCTGTGGCGCAGTGCCGGTTTGGTTTTGTGTGTTGCTTTGGGTTTGGGGCTGACTTGCTGAACCATCGACGTTCGACTTGGAGGATGCGTTGGGTTTGAGCGACGCCATCGGCAGAGGAGCAACCTGAGTGCTGCATCCCCAGACCAGAAAAATCGCTGCCACCGATGTTCGCAAACCAGTCTTCATTTAATTTTTGTCCTATTTGAGCTTCTCAATCTTCAATCCGGTCGGTTTCTCGAGAGCTTTTGTGCTGATCGATATGTCTGTGCACGAATAGTAGTTGCTTGGTGAATTCGGGTTGTCGAGCATGACTTGAACCAGTTGAAATGCACAACCCGTGCAGTCGATTGCGGGCACATCAAAGCTGATGTTGTATTGGTGGAATTTGCTGTCGATGATGGGGGCGTTTTGAGTGTCTTCGAGTGTTGCCAATGGGCTGGGAACACCTGCGACCGGCTTTTCTTGAGCGTCCAGAAGGTAGACTTCGTAACGTCCCGGGTGATTCACCGTTTCTTCAAATTCGAGAGTGGCTTTTTGACCCGCAAGATACTTTTTGACGTTTGTGGTGCGTGCAACTCCACCACAAGGTGCTGTCTTGAGCCCCGGATCGGTGCTTCGGGGAGCCGAAATCGTGCTGTTGAGTTTCCAGCGCGCGTGTGCGGCTGCGGGGGCGGCTTTGACGGCCAAAACAAAGCCACAAGCAACCGATATTGCAGTCATCAGGTTCTTCAAAGCAACGCTCCTCCCGTGCGTTCGTCTCGGAATTATAGGGAGTTTCTTGAGCTGATTCAGATATTCTTGAGTTTTTTTACTGAATATTGATGTCTGTTTGGGGCTGACTGATGAACATAGCCTTCACTCCATCAACAATGCCGAGCCGACCGCGGAGGCGGGACACGCTCTTTCCGGCACTCTGTTGAAGTGTGCTGCGCAACCAATTGCGATTCAGGCCATACGGACGATCTGCAGTGATGATGACAATGCGCTCGTTTGCTTTCAAAGTGCCGTTGTCCGGCAAATCAAAAGCGACGTTGAAGAGTCCTGTCTTGCGCAACAGGAGTTGTGCGTTGAGTTCCAGGCAGTCTCCGCGTTGTGCCGATGTCATTGCATTGAGAACTTCAGAGGCGGTGACAATGGTGGTTTCCGAATCTCGACATGCGGATTCGGGAATCGCAACTTTGGGCAATGCAGCGGCTGTCTGCTGTTCGATGCTGTTTGAAAAATTCGGTGCCGAAAGCAGTCTTTGGGAGCTCAACGAGCGCTGGAATTCGACGACAAGCGGCATGTGATCCGAGTAGCCCATGTCTTTATGGAACGTTTTCAGGACACCAGAGTCATCCTTGATTTGATGTATTTGCGAACGGAACGGTTGATTATCACCATTGCGCAAAAGTTTTCCTGCTTCCCCAAAATCTCCAACAACCCGCAACGGAAGAGCCAAAACTACCGGGTTGGCCGTGAGGAAGCTTTGATCAACAACGATATTGTCGATGGCCGTCAATTCGGAATCGTGCGGGTAGTCTCCTTGCTGTTCTGCATTTCTCGTTTGCCACAGGTTGAATAGACTGTTTTTGGCTGTTCGTGCAGTTGCAAGATTGGCAGCTAATTTGAGCCCCTCTTGTACAGGCAGCTCGCGATAATCTGCATTGAAGTCACCCATGATCATCCCTGACCACGCGACATTATCGTCGGTGTTTCTGAGTTCATCCAGATGATTGCGCATCAGTTGTCCGATTTGTCGGCGCATGTCGTCGCCCAAAGGTGATTTGTCGCGTTTGCTTTTCCAGTGGCTGTTGAGCAGAACGATGCGCAGACCTTCAGGCAGCCCAATTGTCACCCGCTGGGGATCTCGCGATGCAGAAATGAAGTCGTCTCGCTTTTCATCGGTCAGTGCGGGTGAATCGAAGCGGAAATCGAGACGTGAATTCTCGAGGACGGGATACTTGCTCACAACCGCCGTCGTCACGGCTGTGGGGTTGTCTTCGCTTTGTTGACCCAAGGCAAAATAATTGTAGCCCAAGGGCGCCAGCAAAGGCTTGAGGAGTTCAAGTGAGCGTCCCGCGTTGGATGCACTTTCGATTTCCTGCAGACCTACAGCATCTGGCAAGCCGGCTGCGAGCAACGCGTCGCGGATCCTGCGCGCTTTTCTTTCGGCAAATCCTTCCGAATACCAATTCGAAAGTTCAGCAGAAAAATCATCGTATGCTTTGCTGTTGTTGGGCACATCATCCCAAAAGTTTTCGACGTTGTAGGATGAAATCCTCAATCCTTCCGAACCGGAACGGCGAAAAGTTTGTTTTGTAGGGACTGCGTTTAGAGCAGTTTGAGAATTTCTTGAGCGGGTGGCGACGAGGTCTCCGTTGTTTTTGCGCATGATCGTGATGGGGCTTAGGGAATTCGCGCATTCGGTGTTGGTGCATGGAAACTCGAGTGTGCCTCGACCTTGCAGGAATGCATTCATCTCCTCATTGGAAAAGGAGACCCTTGCAGGTTTGTTTTGCCTGGTGTTGTTTTCAGCCACCGATGCCGTATTTCCGCGCAAGGTCAATTCAAGCAGTTGTCCTGGATTTTCGACGTCGACAAGTATCAAGCTCGCGCCCTGGTGCAGTGAAATATCAAGTTGATGATTGGCAAGAGTGTCGGCGTTGCTGGCTTCGCGTGAAACTTGGAAACGAACCAAACGCCCACCGCACTCTGCTTTTGAATCACTCGCCTGAAGCAAACCGAAAAGTGCAGACTTGCGCGCAACGGTGGTGCACTCGACACGTTGTCCATTCAGCAACACGGCTTTCGTTGGAAGCGGATCCTTTGAGGTTTGTGCCAACAGGCCCAGAATCTGAGGAGCGCTGTTTCTGGCATCGGCAGAGAAGTGCGAGGTCAATCCTTTGTGAGTCTCTTCGGCAGAGCTCAATTCAATGCGCAGGATCTCGCTGCTGGATTCCATGATTTGGAGTTTCGCAATCGCAAGCGATGTTGGCTCCGGAAGCGCTCCGGTTTGTGTGCTGCGGATTTTGCTGTTTGAGGCTCGACACCCCACCACAGTTGCAGAGGCCAGGAGAAAAGCAAACAGGAAGGATGTGGTCTTCTGGAATTGCATTTCGGAATCCTCTTGTGTCGGAGTCTTCTATGAGGTGGTCGAGACCCGTGAGTCCGCCGCAAGTTGGCTATCAGTGAGTTGTGTTGTTGTCGATAATAAAATGAATTTAAATTCGATTTTAATTGCGTTTGTTGAATAATAAAACAGTGTCGAATCCTTCGACAGGACACCGTGTCTTGAGGGGATTTTGACGGCTGATTTTGTGCAACTTTATCTTTAGCTGACTTGGCACTCTTGTTGCTTGAAAGGCCTCGGAAAGATCTGTTCCATGTGTTCGAACAGAGACTGAGCCGCGGAGGGGAATCATGCAGACGCACGGCAATGAACAACCAAAGATCATCCGACACAAGTCGGAATCGCACTGGCCATTGATGTTGGTCGCGCTGTTTGCCGGAATCAGTCTTGTTTCGACGCCAACGGCCTGCGGCACCAATGCACGGGTTTCGCGTGATCCGATTGCCACCGTCGGCGACAATGAAGTTTCCACTTCGCCAGGAACCGTCTCGGATCCTTCACGGGTCGAAGTTGAGCCGACGATTGCAAATGTTTCTCCTGTGCGCGAGCAGACGGTGAGCGGTGCCGACCCTGCCTCCATCAAGTCCGACACAAGTCTTTTCAAAACTGCAGCCCAGCCGAAGTTCTGCGAGGGTGTAAAAGCAGGTGAATGTCTTTCACTCGTGATTCAGGTTCCCGGCTCGGTGCTTCAATCCAGTTTGGGATTGGGAGCTCTGGGGCTTTCGCTGGCAGCACCAGGTTACAATGCACTGTTGCACAGGACCTGCACGGAAGGGCTCAAGGTTGGACTCCCGGTGATTGAGGCAGGACTTCCAATCATGCGCAGGACAGGTGCCGCCAAAAAGATGTTTTCGTCTTTCAAGCGAGTCCGATGTCTTTATCAGGTTCTCACAGACGATGTGATGTTGCCGCCGACAATGGAAAGCAACGAGACGGGTCTCAAAGTCCGTCTGGTGGATTTCTCGCTCAGCGGCAGCGCGATTTCGACCAATCCTGTGATCGGCAAATTTGAATTCAAGGAAAGCAAGATGCTCAACCGCTTTCATGATGTTGCGGTGAGCGTGCCAGTCGGGCCTATGGCTGGTGAATGGCAACCGGTGCGCGGCGGCTGGAATGTGTTCGACACTGCCACCTACAGCGGTATCTTTAAGACAAGCGACGTCGGTGTGACGATTTCCCGTGGTCTTTCATTCAAAGCGAACGGTTTCGGGATTGCATCCTACATGAATCAGGTCCTTGAACCATTTCTCAATGATTCAACACGGACACAGTCATTGGTCAAAGCAAAAGCGCAGGTCGAGATGATGCGCATGGCGGTGCGCAATCTTCGCCAAGGAAAAGCTCCGGTCACGTCTGCTTTGGTGCTGGTCGGTATGGGGCTCGATGCCATCAAGGATTTGTGCAAAACGCCCGGTTCGGATTGCAGGGTACAAGGCAGTGGTACGGACTTGGTTGCGTCTTTGGATGATGCTTTCGACAATGGTCAGCCCTTGGAAAGTTCAAGCAAAGCCTTGTTGATCGACGCGTTCAAGTATGTGCCACTGGGGCTGGTGCGGGCTGTGTTCGAGCATGCCGACGAAAAGGCTCTGGTGAGCCAAATGCAAGGCTCTATGCCTCTTTGATTTCAACCTTGACCCACATCCGCGATCAGGCGGATGTGTTCTTGTTTGCTCATGCTTCGCTTCGGGCGGAGCTTTTTTTGCGTCAATTCAGCCATCGGTTCATCTTCAATGGCAATCCAATAGCAGACATGCACGGGTGAAGCTGAGAAAAATCCCTCTTCTTCAATGCGTATCGAAAGAGTTGCTGCGAATTCGCCGACGTGTTTTTGAAAGTGTTCAGCGGTTTTTCTTGCGTCGGGACCGAAAAAATCCCAGTGATGAAGGGTCAACGCTCATCCTTTCTGTTTCCGAAGTTTGCAAATCAGGAACTGCCGTTTTCTGGTGCAGCTGCTGTGAGAGTGCACTGGTACAAGAAAACGACTTTGTTTGTCTATGATGCAACCTCTGCTTTATGATTATGCATGGAGTTTTTCGCCATTCTTGCGTGCAACTTTGATGGATTTTTTAAATCCACACAGTTCTTGAAAAATGTCTTGTCCATTCAGCCAATTAAAAAAATCGGCAGAGGAAATCCTGCCCACGCTATTGACAGTGTTTTTTAGGCTACGGTACCACTATATGTGAGAAGACAAATTGATGACCCTG
>JBDLRR010000083.1:0-7087 GCA_039799985.1 Pseudomonadota bacterium
AAATCGCCAACGTTCGATCAAACTTTGGGGCGACTGCCATGGGGAAGCCAGATCTGGCGGGCCATCGGGTGTGCGCCAGCCAAAAAGACGCTGACCTGCGCGTTGATATCCACCAATGAATCTCTCGGTCGGCTCAAATCTTCTTGCACCAACCCTGATGAGGCTTGCGAAGAAATCAACGGGTCTTTTGAATTTTTGGGAACTCTCGACAAGAAATTCTTCCGAAGTAAAAATTTCCATTAGAACTTCGCGAATCTGATGTGAGGAATCCTTCTGCCGAATGAAAGTGTCGGCAATTTTCTCGACCAATTTGTTTGATGGCTGATCGGAAACAAACCGCCTGCAGAGCTTTCGCGACAAATACCGTGCCGTGCCTGGGTGAGCACACAACATATCGAGAACTGCCTCACCGTCCTTCATGGCCGCTTGGTGTTCCGACAAATTTTGACCCAAAATGATCTTTTGAAAGCGATCATGCCAATTCTCAGAGTAGAAAAACTGACCAGTATTTGCGCTCAAACCACCGGTTCCGTCTTCCACGCGCCAACCCGTGAATGCCCGCGCCGCCTCGTAAACATCACCGTCAACGTATCCAATCGGCCGACCTTGCTTGTCTTTGCCGACACGTTCCCGCTCGGTAGTTCCAAGATAATTTTCAGCACCCAGCGTATGCAATTCAAAGAGTTCACGAGCGAAATTCTCGTTTGGATTTCCGCTCTGATTGAACGCATTGTCAAGGTAAACCAACATTGCTGGATTTTTGCAAACAGCACCAAGGAGCTGGCGAAAATTTCCAAGCGCATGCAGCCTGACCACATCGCGATTCAGAATAACCATCGCAGGTGCAACGCGACCCTCATAGGCATAAATATTGAAGTGATCGTGCCAGAACTCAACCATCCGCTCAAAAATTTGGAAAGGACTCTCGACTATTCTCAACCAGGTCGCCAATTCAAGGTCCAGCACAGGCTCCAATGCGATTTCTCTGCGTGCCTTTCTATTGTCCTTTTCCTGCTGAGCTGTCATCGGCATTACGGGATCAACGATCTTCTCCATGTTTTTTTTGCGGCTTGCGAGAAAATGACTCGCCCAGAGTTCGGGCAGGTTTTTTTGCAGAGTTGTTATCGAAAAGCTTTGAATCTTTGACTCGGTTTCACGATCTGCAAAACTATCCGCAAACAGCTGCTCTTTGAGAAAGGCAGCCCATCTTTGGGCATCGTTGGATCCCAGACCAAGAAATTTTTTAATGAGTCGCAGATTCAATCCATAACTGGCCCGAGACAGCCAGCGTGCGGCCTGCTTTGAGATTTCCAGATCAGACATTGCCCCGGCCCCTGCCAAAAACTCACGTTACGGGCAGGTTAGGGTTTCGCAGCGCAATATTCAAGCCAACACTCGACCTGAGGCAACGACGCACCCCAAGTCATGACAAGATTTTCACGGTGTACACTTGAAAAGTCTTCGCTTGGTGCAATCTGGCGCGGTTCCCTCGGCACAAAAGCTCGACTTACATCTTGAATTTGCAGTCGCGCACTGTGTGCCCGCAATGTTGCTGTCGACAGGACAAAAGCCGAATGCATCAAGCTCTGCGCTTTGCTTGTCTTCAACCCATCGCCAGAAATATTTGCCAGGCTCTCCGGCAGTCAGACATTTGAAGAGACGGCGACCACATCCATCACCTGAACCGCTGGTACAAAAACTCGAAAGACATCTATCATTGACCGTATTGCAAGCTGATCCAGCGATATTCGTATCGATTGTGCAAATTTTGGAAAGCGTGTCTGACTTGGGAATGTCATTGCCCATCGGAAACCAAATCAACGTGCCTGTTTGTCCAGTGGTGCACTTAAAAAGTCGTCTGCAATCCGTCGATGAATCACACGTCACAGCAAACGAAGATTTGCACCTCGCATTTTCCGTTGTGCATGCAGAACGCAAAATATTTTCGGAATTGGTGCATTCTGTGATGGCCCCAAGATTAGCCGCAGGCATGTCTCCCATGGGCATCCATGCCATAAGCAGCGCCGCTCCACTCCCGGCTCCACTGCCGCCCATGCCAGAGCCGGCGCTGCTGTTCATAGCCGGAGCGCCCACCATTCCTGCATTGTTTTGCGCTGAATTGTCGGGACTGCCTTGTTGCACTGTTCCAACAGTGTTCGAATTTTCGCCCGAGGCAGTGTTGACAGAAGCGTCTGAAGCTCCCCGACTGGTCCCTTGCAGCAGTCTTTGGGAACTCACCCCAGGAGCAGCGCCCAGACAGCCACTAACCCCAAACGGAGAAGCCAAAAACAGCAATAACAGCCATGATTTCATACTCACCTCTTTCCGTATAGCGCTTCGGATAGAATGAATAAATTCATGAGCCATTTAAATTTATCCAGTAAATACAGGCATCGAATCATGCCTCAGATCCTGCGCATCGCTTCGATAAAATGCCGTCCGGCAATAAATCCGGATTCAACCAACCGTCGCTCGCTTCCACTTTCATAAAAGCCAACATGCAGGCATTCCTGTCGCAGGCTTGCCTCTTCAAGGCGCGGAAGTAAGTTCTTGCCGAACTCATCAAACGACTCCAGGGAGTCGGCTTTCATGGATTCAACAGGCAGCCCGGTCATCCAATGTCTGCGGGGCGTCGCAGCAACCCTGAAATCTCCAAAACGCGGTCGAAGAGCACCGTAGTCCTCGGGCAGAATCCACCATGATTTGAGATGGTCCTCTGCCAGCGAATTCGGAAGCACGACGTGTGAGAGTGTTTCACAAAATTCCTCAACAGCAGGCGACCAGCGATAAAAGATCGTTCCCTTTGCAAAAACTCTTTTCACCAGTGAATAGTTTTTCCAGTCTTCCGGAATTGATTTTTGTCCCAACGCGGTCGACGAAAGCGGTAATTGCTGGAGAAACGTTTTACGACCCTTGAGGTCAAGTCTATCTTTCACTCCTGGACCCCAGCACCATTTCCATTCCGAAGAATCTTTTACCTGCATATAAAACTTGATCGAAGATTCCCAATGTTCGACGGTTCCCTTTTCATCATCACGGATGAGAAAATCAAACTCACCCCAAGTCTTCTCTGAACCATCCGAATACTTTTCGCGCACTGGAACACGCGTCAAAACGTTTTCTTCGCCGTACCTGGCCTTCAGCACACAATAAAGAAACAACTCAAAGCGCAAGCCAAGCCTTCCGGAAGCAAGACCGGGAAGCTCGCGCTTGAGCCTCTCAAGGCACGCGTGACGCAATTTTTCGGTGGAAAGCAGCTCTGCCGATTCGGCGGATGACAAATGTGAGAAATTGTTTTCTGCCACAATCGGACCGGGCAAGAAGATTTGTGGCTGGGGGCTTTCTTCGATGACCGCTGCATCTGCCGAGCTCGCCGAAAAAAACATCGGCGAGTCGAGAACCCAGTTCAATTCTTTTTCAACGGTTTCCATTTTCCTTCAAGATGGTCTGGCATTGCGATGGTAGAGCGGGCAAAGGTTCGGGGGTTGGATTGGGATTATCCTTTTGCCACTTCTTGCGAGCTTCATATATCTTTCGCCATTCATCCGAAAACCACCAAGCAAGCTCTTCACTATCACAGCCAATCTCTGTGGGCTCAAGCTTTGGCTTGCAATTTGGGCTGCTGCCATCTGCAGGACATTTGAGTCGAACGTGGAAATGCTCGTGATGGCCCCACCAAGGTTGGATTTTGGCTAACCAAGTTTGTCTGTTTGAAGGTGTCTGACAAATCTTGCGCTTGATCGATGGATGCACGAAAATCATCAAAGTCCGGGGATCCTCAGCAGCAGCACGCAGCATCGTCACATGCTTCTCGCTCCAATTCTCAGGGATGATGTCATTGGCGTCTGTGTCGGCGAGGTAATACTTTGGAAGGCGCTCACGCTCTTCGATCGTGAGCGGACGTTGAGAACTTCTCGGATCCAGAAGATATTCGACATCGATGTCGAGACCGATTTGATGACTCGCGTGGTCCCAAGTGAATGGACCGCCGCGTGGCATTGAAACGTCGGCCACCAAAATCGACATCCCCGCAGGATTCAATTTTCGGCCAAGATCCTCAATAAAAGAATGGGCCGAACGGTGACCCCAGAACTTGTTTCTCGACAATTTCACATACTGATATCCGAGCCCTGTTTCTTGCGGGGCCAGTGCACCTCGAACACAGCCATCATTGTAGCCACCGAAGATCTCGTGGGTACCGGCAGAAGGACTGGTGATATTTTCCCAAGGATTGAACGTATCACCAGCAAAAGCAAAGGTCGTGAAAGCCACTGCAATAATCGAAAAGATTTTTTTAAGCATAATAACTCTCCGTCTCATGACCCTAAACGGAGCGCCGTGACTGCGCAACAAACTGAGCCAAAGTTGCGTCGACTTTGGCTCAAGGTTGAAATTTTCGAATTTTCGAGGTTCGTGGAATAATCAGGGACCAGCAGCCATTCCGCGACGGCGCTTTGGCCCCACAGGAACAGCTTCAATGACCGGCACGTTGTCGACTTCTGCCTGACCAGAATAGTCGAGGTCCCACATGTTGAACTCAACCTGTCCAGTGCTCAAACCATAGATAGCCGTGACAAGTGAGATTTCCTGGTGCTGAAGCTTTTCGCGTACGATCGCAGAACGCTTGACAAGTTCTCGGGCCACTCCCGCCGTGTTCGCCTTCACTGGCCCGCGCAAGAGTTTGTCGGAGCTCATGGGTTTGATGGAAGAAAGATAGGGTTTGATTTTGGCCACCAGCCTGTCGAGATCGATTGAGCCGGCAGATTTGCCCGCAGGGGTTGTGAGTGCTGCCTTGACGGCTCCACAAGATTCATGACCCATCACTACAATCAAACGCGCACCCAAGTGCTCAAGAGCATACTCAATGCTTGCAACGGGACCAGGGTCAAGCACGTGACCAGCTGTGCGAACAACAAAGACGTCGCCCAAGCCCTGATCAAAAAGAACTTCAGGAGGAACTCTTGAATCGGAACACGAAAGAACAATCGCAAAAGGGCGCTGAGACGATGCCAACTCGCTGCGTGTCTTGTCGTCGCGACGAGGCGCAGTCATCTTGTTGTCGATAAATCTCTGGTTTCCCTGACGCAGCATTTCCAAAGACTCACGAGCAGATTTTCCGGCCACCGGCGAGTGATTCTGCTTGGCATTGGCTTCACGACCACGCTCTTTCTCCCGCTCCATGTTCCGCGACTGCTCGGCGTCGGTCACGATAGTCAAATCAGGACCCCGGCCTCCTTCCGCTTGAGCCAAAGGGCTCCAGATAGCAAGACCAACCATCGCGAAAATGCAGCTCAACTGTTTCATTTCAATCCTCTCATCATCATTGCCTGAAATTCAAAATCCTGATGTATTCCCAATTCTGGAGTCACCCGCCATTTCGCTTTCCGACTCGCCTTCAAACGGAATCAGATCTCTCGCCCGGGTTTTTGCGGAAAATCTCGCTGTTGCCGAAGCAGTCTTCTGGATTGCAGATGTCTGCGGATTGGCCGGCTTGGCGAAGGACTTTTTTGCGTTCTCGAACCGCGGCTGAATTTGATTGGTGGCGTTCGCGTGTGCCGTGTTGTTTGTTCTGACGTTCGTCGTTGTCACCGTCCGTTCATTGCTCTGAAATTCTCCGGTTTGTGGATGGGATTCAATGACAGGCGCTTTGTCGGCAGCTGCCTTCACAGTTTCGCTGGCGATACTTTCCATTTGAAGGAGGGTTGATCCCAGTCCGTCGAACGTCTGTTGAGCTTCGTGCATGCAGGAAGCAAATTCATTGCGGGTTCGATGAGCTTCTTCTGCGGCCAATGCAATGAATTTTGAGGTTGATTCAAGCTGATTAAGCGAATGTCCCATTCTCGACATTGATTCCGAAAGATCGGAGTTGGCCAAGACAACCGAACCAATCAAATTCTGTGACCTTTTGATTTCATTCAGTGTGGAAGCAAGTCCCTGCGTACCCGTGCGAATCGACTCGATGGCACGTTTGGATGTTTCTCCACTTTCCCGGATAAGTGTTGAGATGTTCTTGGCTGAGTTGGCGCTTGTCTGAGCCAGGTTCCGAACCGCTTCAGCGACGATGGCAAATCCGCGTCCCTGATCACCCGCACGGGCCGCCTCGACCGCAGCATTGACTGCAAGAATGTTGGTCTGGAACGCGATTGATTCTATGAGACCAGTGATCTCTTCGAGCTTCTTGCTTTGTTTGACGAGCCCAGAGAGTGAATCGATCACCTGCTTGAGTTCCAATTCGCTCCTTTGAGAAAGCTCAACCGCTGAGCGTGCGCTTTTGTCGGCCTCGCGCACTTCTGTATTCATCTTGTGAAGCACATTGGAAATAATTTCGAGTTGCACCACAGACTGATCAACCGCAGCGACACTCTGTTGGGAGCTGAGTTCAATTTTTTCTGAAGTTTGCGAAAGTTTATCTGTCAATTTGTTCATCTGTTCGCGCGAACTGACAACCTGGTACCCCCGGCTGGTCAGGCGACCGAAGAATTGTGTGAGCAGAAACGAATACACGGTGACCACAATTGCGGCAGACACCAATGGAACAAACAACATCACGAACTCGGATCGGTCGTGAACCCTCGCCAGAAGGCTGGCAACCTCAATCCCCTTGTCGGCCGGCAGCTCGACGATGGACTTTTTGGCGACGTCCACCAAGTCGGCGATGATATTGAAGCCAAACCAAGTCACTGCGCCAAAGATGGCAATCGGCAGGCAAACAATGAGCGCGAAGATTCCGCGCAAATTCTGCCCCCAGTGCCTGAGTTTCATGACGACCTCCAGTCTGATCGGTCCCGATTTCCGGGATCTCACAGTGGAATCGGCCTAAATGTCTGAAACTGCAGCAAGGGTGTCAAAAAGCAGCTAATTCATTTATGCCTATATAAAGAGCATATCGGTGGTTTTGCGGCACTCTGACGAGTCACAGGTCCGCAACACTTGACCCGCCATGTGTTTGAGTCTAGCCCTGTTCTGAAGCCGCTAGGAGAGGTGGCTAGAGGACGTCTGATGGTGTGTCCATCCAACCCCGCCAGGGCCGGAAGGCAGCAACGGTACTGGTCACAACAGGTAGGCCCATCTTCTAGTCGCCCCTCGT
>JBDLRR010000084.1:0-13603 GCA_039799985.1 Pseudomonadota bacterium
TCATTGATGGCGGTCGTCAATTGATTCGGATTTGTGACGACGGCTCCGGCATGAGCCGGGACGATGCGCAGTTGGCTCTTGAGCGGCATGCCACAAGCAAAATTGGCGAATTCGATGACCTTCTTCATTTGTCGACTTTTGGATTTCGTGGAGAGGCGTTGCCTAGTATCGCAGCAGTTTCCGAATTTACCCTGCGCACTCGTCGCAGCGAGGATTCGGTGGGCACTCAAATCCAGGTGAACCATGGACAAGCGGGTGAGTCGTCTATCCGTGGCATGCCCGTTGGAACCGAAATAGAAGTGCGGGATCTTTTTGCAACTGTCCCGGCGCGACGCAAATTCATGCGCTCCACTGCGACTGAATTTGGCCATATTCATGAACTCGTGCAAGCCATGGCATTGGCTTATTTCAAGGTCGGTTTCTGTCTTCGCCACAATGGCCGAGATGTTTTCAAGGTTGCTTCTTCTGAGTCACCCGCAGACCGTTTCAAGGCGATGCTTGGAGGTGAATCCTCTGAATATGTGCCAGTCAGTTATGAAAAAGGTTCCTTCAAACTGGAAGGGTTCCTTCAGAAGCCCGATTTGGCCAGACCAGTCCCGCGTTACTTTATGACCTTTGTGAATGGTCGGCTCGTCAAGGATCGCACGATCCGCAACGGTGTTTTGTCGGGTTATACAGGCATGTCCATGAAAGGAATCGTTCCCGCCTGTGTGTTGTTTGTGTCAGTGGATCCCAACATGCTCGACGTCAATGCGCATCCCAATAAAACCGAAATCCGATTCACCGACCCTGCGCTTGTCCAGGACCTCGTGACGATTGCACTTCAGGCGGATTTGCGCCGGTCGACGCAAAATCAAATGCTCAGCACTTTGCCCACGGCAGAAACGATTGTGCGTGTTCCGGCGGAGTCACGTCGCGGCGAGTGGTCTGCCGTGGACCTGAAGCCAATGGAATCTTCTTCTGCATTTGAGCAACGTTCCTTTGCTCAAACGTCTCAGCCTTCTCAGCCGGCCCAGCCGTCTCAGTCTGTTCGATCGGCCGCAGCTCCGGTGTCTGCATCGTTTGCGGCACCTGTGGTTTCGCCGTCGTCCCCAACGCAGGCCGCACGTAAACCGCCTGAAACTCTGTTTGCCAGCAAGGGCTCCGACCGCGATTCTTCTTATCCGGAAGTTTCGACCTCCCAGGGTGAGACCTCCTATGGTCCTTTGGGTCACGCAAACTACCTGGGGCAATTCCACAATTGTTACCTTTTGTTTGAATCAGGAGAAGATCTGCTCGTCGTCGATCAGCATGCCTTTCACGAGCGGGTGTTGTTTGAAGAACTCTCCCTGCAAATCGAAAGCGAAAATGGCTTGGCGCGACAGTCGTTGTTGGCACCGCTCACCGTTCCTGTGCCTCCGGCAATTGTCGAAGTTCTCAGGGAAGAGGAAAAGTCGCTGCTGAGACTTGGATTCGAACTTGAAATATTGCCTTCCGGAAGAAGTGTCGCATTGCACAGTCTGCCTACCCAGGTCGAAGCGTCCAAGGCTGCAATGTTGTTTGATGACGTCGTGTCGCGTTTGCTTGCGGTCAAACAATTTTCTGCCGCCGATGCGCACCCACTTTTGCAAAGAGCGCAGCGACTGAGTCAGGAGTGGCTCGATGTTGGCGTGCGTCCTGCCAATCTTTCACGGCGTGAAATCTTTCACCTGCATATCGCAACTGTGGCTTGTCACAGCGCTGTGCGGAGCGGTGACCCGATGAATCCTGAACTTGTAAGACGACTGCTGTTGCGCGGCCTGGAGGTCGATTTTTTTGCACACTGCCCGCATGGACGTCCGGTCTGGCGGCGTTGGACGGCAAAAGATGTTGCCCAGTGGTTTGCGCGTGTTTGAGTTTTCTTTCCCGGAGTCAACGTGAACAAACGGTTTGAGCAAGCCATTTTTGTGATTGGTCCGACTGCGTCTGGGAAAACCGCATTCGCTCACCGGCTGGCTGAAATGATTCCGTCCACATACGGAACCGATTGTGAGTTGATCAATCTGGACGCTTTTCAATTTTACCGGACGATGGACATTGGCGCAGCAAAGCCAACGCCAGAAGAACTGGAACATTACAAATACCGTGGTGTCGATATTCTCGATCCCTTGGAAAGCATCGACGCAGCCGCATATGCAGACTTTGTTTGGCAGCAATGCCGGGAAATTTCCGCACGAGGCAAATTGCCAATTTGCGTGGGTGGAAGTGGACTCTATTTGCGGGCTGTACTGCATGGTCTCGATCCATTGCCGCCGCGCAATGACGACCTGCGGCAGATGTTCCGCGCCAGTGCGGCCGAGTGGGGATGGCCATTGCTTCATGATTGGCTCAAAGCCTTGGCGCCGAGCCGAGCTGCACAGTTGCATCCCAACGACAAAACCCGCATCGAAAGGGCGCTCGAAATTGTTTTTCAGCTGCCCGAAGGAGTGAGTCCGGATTCTGTTTTCAGTCAGTCCCAACCTCTGAATCAGCAAGATTTGGCAGGAAATTGTTACGTTGTTCAGATTGACTGCAGTGACGAGGTCCTCAAACAACGGATCAATCTCCGGCTCGACGAAATGTTTACCCGGGGCTGGGTTGCCGAGGTCGAGTGCTTGTACCAGCGTTGGGGGAGTGAATTTTTCGCGAGTCAGGCGGGCAAAGCAATCGGTTATCTGGATATTCACCAGGCATGTCGTCAGGCTGAGTTCACGGCAGGCGCAAGCGGCAAGGAAAATTCGCGATTGGATTTGAGAGTTGTTGAAGAACTGAAAAGAAAGATCGCCACTTCCACATGGCAATATGTCCGCCGGCAGAGGACCTGGAATGCCAAGGAGCGTTGCGATTGGAGCTTTGACTCATCCAAGGGCATTGTTGAAATACAATTTACCGCCTCATTATTAAGCTTTTTGGATTTTTACCATTCTAAGTGATTTCAGTGACTTATCAGCATATGGCAAAGATGTGAGCCGAAATTTGCAAAAATGTGAACGAAAGTCTGGCCGGCAGTCCAAAACTGATCTAGTGTCCCCATAACAATTGTGTGTTTTGTGGTAAGTAGACGGATTTCTTGAATTAACTCGAAGGGGAAGTAAATTGGCAAGCAAAATGCGGTCAGTTTTCAAGAGCACCCTTTTTAAGATTTCATGTTGTTGGCTAATGCCATCTTGTTGGCTTTTCATTGGCTGTGGTCCAGTTGATACTCTGCCTTCCAAGCTCACCGAAACTCGCCTTTCTTCCGAACGCTCCAACTTCGCCCGCATTCGTTCGCTTCCAGAAATTGGAACCTTTGTTCACTTGTTCGAGTGGACGTGGAATGACATCGCCAAGGAATGTGAAAACGTCCTGGGCCCAGCGGGAGTTGACGCCGTTCAGATTTCTCCGCCCCAAGAACATAGACTGATGCCTGGAAGTCCTTGGTTTCAGCGTTATCAACCGGTCAGCTATCGACTCGAGAGCAGAAGCGGCAGCAGGGCTGAATTTGTGGACATGGTCAGGCGTTGCAACTCCGTGGGCGTCGGGATCATTTCAGATGCCGTGATCAATCATATGGCCCAGACTCTCCCCTACAATCAGTCTGAGGCAGGCTCTGCCGGTTCACAGTACCAGCGCTACACTTATCCAGGTTTGTTTTCGTACGTTGATTTTCATCACTGCGGCAGATACTCCGACAGCGTGATTCGCAACTACCAGGACCGCTGGGAAGTTCAGAACTGTGAACTTCTCGGACTTGCCGATTTGAATACCGGTGCCGAGTCGGTCCGTACGACCATAGCGAATTTCATGAACGAACAGATCGACATGGGTGTGCGCGGGTTCCGTATCGACGCCGCCAAGCACATCGCGACAACCGATCTTGGCGCGATTGTTGGCAAACTCAACAAGTCGCCTTTTGTTTTTCAGGAAGTTATCGACCAGGGTGGCGAGCCCATCACTTCGCGTGAATACATCGACAACGGTTCAGTGACGGAATTTCGGGTTGGCCTGACCCTTGGAAATCTGTTTCGCCGCGGAAACATTTCTGCGCTCGAGACAATGGGCGAAGGTTGGGGCTTCTTGCCGCCTGAGAAGGCGGTGGTGTTCACCGACAATCATGACAACCAGCGTGGCCATGGTGGCGGAGGTTGGGTTCTGACCTACCGCGATGGTGCAATGCACTCACTGGCAAATATGTTTTTGCTTGCTTTCAACTACGGTTCGGTGGCGCTGATGAGCAGCTACGACTTCCGCTACGACTCGGAAGGGCCACCGGTGACCTCGACGGGCGAGACGCTGCGCGTCTACGCCGACGACGGAACCACCCGTTGCGGAAAAAGCGGCTGGGTTTGTGAGCATCGCGAAACAAGTGTTTTGGCTCTCGTCAAATTCAGGAAGGCTGTTGGTTCTGCCGGCGTCTCTGATTGGTGGAGTTCTTCGCAAGGTGGTCAAATCGCCTTCTCGCGTCAAGACAAGGGATGGTTTGCGGTCAATATCGAACCCAAACCTGTATCAGTGCGCGTGAGCACTTCTCTTGCCGATGGAACCTACTGTGATTTGGTTTCTGCCGCCGCCAAGCCCCGCGGATTTGGCGGACGGTGTAAAGGTCAGGTGGTGCAGGTTGAAAAAGGTTTCATTGAAACCACCCTTCCTGCGTTGTCTGCAATCGCTATTACGGCGCGCTGAACTTCCATTGACACAATTCATCATCACTTTGCGGCACCCAGGTGTTGGCAGGTCCCACAACAGCGATGCGTGGTGGTTGTGCCTTGAGCAGCTGCCGAACAGAGTTGCTGACATCCTCTGCTGTTACTGCCTCAATCCGCTCGCGGAATCCAAGGAAATTGTCATAACCGAGTCCGTAGATGTCGCTCATCGACAATTGTGTCGCTTGATAGTGGTGATGCTGACTGTCGAGACTCTGCGCACCCAACAGCGAGTTCTTGGCGCGTACCAATTCTTCACGCGAAGGATGTTCGACGGCAATTCTCTCGAGATGTGCTTTGAGGCCCATCAGTGCTTGTCGTGATTTGGCAGCGGCAGTGCCGATGTAGGCAGAGAAAGTTCCTCCCAACACCCCAGGAGACTGCGAGCAGCCGACGCTGTAGGCCAGCGATTGTGCATCACGCAAATCCATGAACAGGCGACCACCTTGTCCGCCCAAAATCGCGCAACCCACCTCGAGAGCTGTGCGCTGTTTGTCGGAAAGCGTGTATCCGCGCACGCCAAGGCTGATGTGTGCTTGTTCGCGATTGAGTTCGTCGAACCCAACAGCAGGTTCGCTGCCAGGGGCAGGTGCAGCTTGCGCTGCGTTGAGAGGCCCGATGCCGGCAAGACGTTCGTCTTTGCTTCTTGCGACCTGCGACAGTTCCGAGGCAACCATTTCGAAGGTGGCTTCGGAATCGAAGTTTCCCGCGCCCGAGAGTACGAATTTGTCTGCAAGCAAAAGACGCTGCCATTGTCTTTGCACATCTTCAAGCGTGATGTTTGCAACACTTTCAAGTGTGCCAAGGGCAGGTCTGCCGTAGTGGTGGTTTTTAAAGTAAAGGGGGCCTGTCAGTCGACCGAGTCGTGATCCGGGGCTGTCTTTTTGCGCGACAAGGACTTCTTCTGTTTCGCGCACAATGCGCTCGAATTGCTCGTCTGCAAGAGCCGGGCAGGTCAGGCAGTCGAGAAGCATTTTGAGTGCTCTGGGTTGAACTTCGCTCAATGCATCCAGGCGCAAACCAAAAAGGTCACGTCCCGAAAATGCACTGATCGATGCGCCCATGTCTTCTAGTTCGGTTACAAACGATCGGTAGCTTTGATGAGCTGTTCCGCGCGTCAGCATTTGCGCCAGTATCGAATTGAGTCCCGTTTTGTGCTGCGGTTCTTCGTGCTGGCCCCAACGCCAGACAAGAACATGGCTTGTCACCGGAAGGCGATTGGAAAGTCGTGTGTTGAAGCTCAGCTCAACTCCTTTGGGGAGTGTGAGAGTGTGGTGAACGACGTTTGAATTGCGACCTGAAACCTCGCGCTTGGGCAGTAGGGTGGACGTCGATTCCGTCAAGCGTCCGTTCTTCGAATTCAGATATGCATCAATCTGCGTTGCAGCTTTTTCGATTGTGGTTTTGAGATTTGTTTCGTTGATGGTTGTTGCGTGTTCCTCATTGCTGGCGGCCACACAGAAAACACCTCCCGCAATGATGTGGCGACAAACTTCAAGCGCGCAGTTGCGCACTTCATCGACGCTGATTTTTTTCAACGCCGCCAGATACCGTTCATCGAATTCGAGCTTGGCGTTGGTCATCAGATTGCCGCCCACAGTGCGCACGAGGCCTTCGATGCTTTCGCGTGCATAGATTCTTTCGGCTTTTGCCGAGGTCAAAACGCGTTGCAGTTCTGCGTGTGAAGGCCCTTCCTTTGCGAGTCGTGCAATTTCGAAAATCGAGGCAGTCAGGGCCTCGAGCGCTGTTTCGCTGCGGGCATAAAAACCAAAACCGGCAAAGCCGTAGGCGAATCGTGGTGTATACAACGACGAATCGATGGCGGTGACGAGCTGAGCTTCATCCTTGATGTTGTGCGACAGGCGAGAAGAATCACCGTGTCCCAAAATGCTCGCAAACATGTCCCACGCGGGAGTCGAATCGTCTTCAAGGCACGGTGCAGCCGGAACAGTGAATTGCAAACGAGTTTCTTGGTATGGGCCATGAATCAGGGTGCAGTCCGGAGATGTTCGCAACGGTTGTGCATGGCTCATTGACCAATTGCGTTCTGGGATGGTTGACTTTGGCAGTCGGCCTGAAAGTGTCTCGGCCCATTGGTGCATCTCGTCGCTGGCAAAATCACCGGCAGCAACAAATGTCATATTGGCCGGAACATACCAGCGTTTGTAAAATGCCATCAGGTTTTCGCGGTTGAACGACTTGACGACATCTTCATATCCAATCACCGGCCGCGCCATAGGGTGCCCATCGAACACCTTGTTGAACAAGGTGTGGCTCAGACGTGCCGAAGGATTGTCGCGGCTGCGACGGATTTCTTCCACGACAACTTCGAGTTCGCGAGTCAACTCGTCTTGGTCCAGCAGGCTCGAGCCTACGACGTCAAACAAAAGTTCTGCGCCCTGCATGGCGAACTCACGCGGAGCATTGATGTAAAAGACGGTATGGTCGAACGTGGTGTAGGCATTGATGTCGCCACCGGCTGATTCGACGCGCTGGGCAATCTCGCCGGTTTTGGGAAAACGCTCCGTGCCCTTGAACAGCATGTGCTCGAGGACATGGGCCATGCCGTACTCATGGGGTTGCTCATCCATGCTGCCTGTTTTCACCCACATCTGCAGGCTGACCAGCGGAGCAAAGTCGACCTGTTCAAGGTAGCATTCGCAACCATTGGACAAGGTTGTGTGCAAATCTGTGGATGGAGTTTGTTGCGGCCCGGATGATGTGCTCATGGTTCAGTTCTTTCCTGTCGGGGTTTTGTTTTTGTCAGCAGCGGGAGCTGCCGCCGAAGTTTCTGCAGGCGCAGGAAGCGAATGAAGTGCCGCAACTGCACAGCGGATGCGTCGACGCACCATCTCTTTGCCAATCACCTGCATGGATTCAAACAATGGCGGTGTTTCCTTGGCACCGGTCGTTGCAACCCGTAGTGGCATATAAACGTCTTTGGCCTTCAAGCTCTTGGCTGCGAGGAAAGCTTCCATCGCGCTTGTGATGTCGGTCACCGTCCACGATTCCAAAACCTCGAGCGCATCGAGAGCATCTGAAAGGGCTTGTGCGGTGTCGGCTGCAGACTTGCCTTTGGGCAACAGCAATTGAGGGTCGTATTTGAGATCGCCCGAAAAGAAGAAGTGGGTTGCTCCCATAAAATCTTCGAATTTTTCAATGCGGTCACGAATCAACGGAACGATTTGCGCAAGATGTTCATCAGAGAAGATCTCGCGGCGCAGATGCGCGACGTAATCGTTGGTTGAAAGATGACGCATGTAATGACCGTTGATCCACGCAAGTTTTTCAAGATCAAAAACGGGTCCGCCCAGTGTCATGCGTTCGATGCTGAAGTGTTCGATCATCTCCTGGGTCGAGAACAGCTCCTTGTCGTCACCCCAGCTCCAACCCATCAGCGCAAGGTAATTGCGTAGCGCATCCGGCAGAATTCCCTTGCGTCGATAGTAGTTGATGCTTGTAGGCTGTTTGCGTTTGGAAATTTTGCTTTTGTCGGCGTTGCGCAGCAGCGGCAAATGGGTGAATTCTGGTCGCTGCCAGCCGAACATGTCGTAAAGAACAACGTGTTTTGGGGTTGAAGAAATCCACTCTTCGCCACGAATGACGTGTGAGATTTGCATCTCGTGGTCATCAACAACGTTGGCAAGATGATAGGTCGGGAATCCATCTGATTTGAGCAGAACTTGATCATCGACACCTTCGTTGTCGAACGAAACCGCACCACGCAGTCCGTCGTTGAAAGTTGTTTGGCCACTCAAAGGCATTTTCATGCGGATGGTAAAATGTGCACCGCTTTTGACTTTTTGTTCGGCTGCGTCGGCGGACATCTCGCGACAATGGCGGTCGTAACCACCTTGAAGTTTTTGCGCCATGCGCTCTTTGCGGACTGTGTCCAAACGTTCTGAGCTGCAAAAACAGCGGTAGGCATGTCCTTTTGCCAACAAGACCTGGGCATATTCGCGATAGAGTTGAGTGCGTTCGCTTTGTCGATAGGGTGCGTGAGGGCCGCCCACATCGGGACCTTCGTCCCAGGTGAGTCCCACCCAGCGCAGGCAATCGAGTATCATTGCTTCGCTGTCTTTGCGGAAGCGTGTTTGATCGGTGTCTTCGATGCGGACAATGAATTTGCCACCGTGCTTTTTAGCAAAAACGTAATTGAACAGAGCGATGTATGCTGTGCCGATGTGGGGATCTCCCGTGGGGCTGGGAGCAATGCGGACGCGGACGGGGCGTGTGCTGGCTGCGGTCATGAAATCCTCGCTCTATCTTCAAAAGAAAGTCGAACTATTGCATATTTATCGTGGGTTTGGCAACGAAACGCGGTGGGAGTCATTTCTGCCACACCCCGGCGTCGAGCTTGTGCCAGTTGTCGTACAATGCATTGAGTTGCGGCAATGCGGTCTGGTTAGGGGAGGCTCGTCGGCATGAATCAATCACGCCTGATGTGGGGACTTGGTGGAATCGCCGGTCTTCTAATGACTTCTGTTGTTTTGACCGTAAAATTGGCAGTAACTCCGGTGACCCTCAAGGTGCGCGTCATTGACCAGGAAGGCCCTTTGGCTGGTGTGTGGGTCTCGCTGGAGGATCGCGATGTTCTTGTCACCGATGCCGGTGGTGCGGTTGAAATCAAAGGGCCACGCTGGCAACTCGACAATGCTGTTTTGACCATTTCTGACCCTTCGGTCGAAAAATTACATTTGTCGCAAAACCGCCGTGCCGACATTAGTTGGAGCCCTTGGAAAAGCTCGGCTGAATTGGAAGTTCAGTTGCCCACGGTCGCCTCCGACCCCTGGGCCGGCAATACGGCTGGTCAGGAAAGCTCTGCGATTGATTTGCCGTTCGACGAAAATTCCTCCGCCGCGTTGAATGCCTCTCGCGAAGCGTCGGCGCAACGGATACCCGCTTTTTTGCGTGAGGAGGAACTTGCCGGTTCGGAGGATGCTGCGAAAAGCCCTGCCGACGTTCTGGTCGACCCGCGCAGGTCGACAGCGAATGAAAATGGTGGTTCGAACTTGAGTTGCCGACTGCTTGGGATTGCGGGTTATTTCTGCACGGGAACGGCCAACATCGCTCCACCTCCAGACTTGACCGCAAGCCTTGCACCGGCGTGGTTTTCTTTTTCGGCCCGATTCTCGGCGGGAAGCGAGACTGCAAATGCGGGTGCGGGATTGGCTGCCACTCCACTGGAGACGCCGCCCTCCGAATCGGAATCGGCTCGTCGTTCGGCTTCGCTCGTGAAAACAAGCAAGGTTAAAATTCAGGTAGTCAGTGCAGGCCTTCCGCTGGCGGGTGCGCGGGTTTTCATGAGCCGTATGAAAGACAATCGGGTTCAGGAACTGGGTTTGACGGCCGCCGACGGTGTGCTTGAGAGCAGAATTCCGCGCGAGTTTTTTGGCGAAAGTGTGACCATTTTTCAGGAGTGTTGTGCGCCGAGGTCTTTTGCTGTGAAGTTCAATTCAAAGAGTGAGACTGAGCCACTTCGCTTTGAACTCTCGCCGGGAAGTGGTTTTGCTGCACTCATTCAACGCGAGGCGTACGGATTCTTGCGCAAAGTCGAACAAAGTGAACTTCACTCAGGCAAGGGAAAGTTGACCGTGAGCGGGAACGATGGTTTTGCAATCTACAACAACACCAAAACACCTGAGCAGGTTGTTTCCAACGTCAAGGTGCGTGGTGCAAAGCCCGCCGAGTTTCGGGTTTCTGTTGATGAGGTCAAGTCGTCAACGTCTTCGCCACTTGGCTTTTTGGTTTCCTCGGAACAAACGTATTTGCCTGCGCTTGCCATTGTTGAGCGCTCCGATGGAAAGTCTTTCCAGGGTGTTCTCCAGAATTCCGAATTACGCCGATGGCGCAGAGACTTCATTGCCCGATTGATGCAGCTTCAGTCGTTGCGTCCGGTCGTTTCCATTGAGAGTGAGTCACGAATTTCAGCAGCGGGCGAGAGTTTGCCTGATGTTGTGACTCGTGGATGGTCCGAGACGCATTTGGCAGGTGAGTGGGATCTGCTTCTTTCCATTCAATACAATGAAGCCGCAGGTGAAGTTCGCGTTTCGGCAATTGATTCTTTCGGCAACGAGTTTTTTGAAAGCCGCAATCGGCTCGGTTCTGCCTCTGCGCAAGTTGCTCCCGAGAGTTCGGCAAGAAAATCCTTCGACGCGTTTGTTGCTGCGGTTCCATTTGAAGGCGGAGTATTGCAGCAGCGCGACAATGAGTTGCAGCTGACCTTCAACGATGCACGACAGTTCGGCATAAAGCCGGGAACGACGCTGGCTGTTTATCAGGAATCAACCGAGCCCGGACAAAACCAGAGGCTGTCTGAGCTCGCAGCGCTTGCAAAAGTGATTGAACCGCAGAGTGCGGGCGCAGTTTCGGCCGTCGTGACCTACTGGAATGTCAAGAACCGAAAAACGGGCGTGCTTCCGGATGTTGTCAGGGTCGTGAAGGTGGCAGAAGAATTTTACCGTCGCGAATCTCAGCGCAAGGGATTGTCGCGCAATCTGTTGTCAAAGGGCGGCAGCTCTTCATTGCGGCCTTTGTGAAGTGATGTTCAAAAAATCTCCTCTCTTCTGCTGCGCGGCGCGAAGTCAAACCATCTGAGCAAAACATCCTTTGTGCGTGCAGGGATTTCCCGGACCTCATAAAACAACGAAGAATTCCAATCATCGCAGGATTCCGCACGTGCCTCGATACCGAAACTGGAGGCAATCCAAAGTGCACGCCCCAAATGAAATCCTTGACTCACAATCACTGCCTTGCGGATTCCAAAGACTTCAATGGCGCGGCGAAGTGAGTCGTAGGTTGAAAATCCGAGAGGGTCGGTCAGGAGTGAGTCCGGCAGCATTCCATTTTGCATGGCGAATTTACGCATAGCCGAGGTTTCGTTGTAGTGCGCATCGGTGCCATCGCCAGATAGAAGAACCCTGTCGACATGTTGAGCCGCATAAAGTTCAAGAGCTTTGGTCATCCGGCACTTGAGCATCCCTGAAAGTTCCTTTTTTCTGACCCCAGCCCCCAGGACGATCAGGGTGGGGGGTGTCGGGGATTCTGCGGCGGGAGAATTTGCAGGAACAGGTGGAGGAGAAAAGATTGGTATTTTGAAAACAATTACGACATTAGTCACGATAACCAATAAGATGGTCAGTGTTGTGAGTGACAGCAATGTGCGTATCGCGGGTGAATTGAACTTCAATCGGCCTTCCTCAATGGTCCTTTTTAATCTGCCAATTTTGCGTCAGGTCGTCAAAATGGCGAATTGATCGGGAACAGTGTTATTTTTTTGGTGAACACTGCTTTCCTGGAGGAGCTTACGAAATGAAATCCAGCTTGACGTTGCTGTGTCTCGTGGCAACCGTGTCGTCGGTTTCGTTCCCAGGAACGGCCGCAGTGTTTTCTGAGAAATCACGTTTTGAAAAGCGTCCTGCGATGCAACCCATCCGGCGACTTGGGTTGGTTCACATTGTTCACAACACCCAGGAAGCGCGTCGCAAATTGGCAGATCAAACAACCCTGCGCGGAATTCTCGCACAGCCGTTGTCCAATGATGACCTTGCTCAGAAGTTCAACGGCACATT
The DNA here is from genome assembly GCA_039799985.1 of Pseudomonadota bacterium. Taxonomy (GTDB): domain Bacteria; phylum Bdellovibrionota_B; class Oligoflexia; order Silvanigrellales; family Silvanigrellaceae; genus RFOM01. Next base: position 12,251 of record JBDLRR010000084.1, read on the forward strand.
GAAAGCTGTCGCAGATGCTTCTGGTCGCTTTTGGACACTGGATGCCATTCCTTCTGAAAATGTCTCGGGTCGTGCATCGTCTGCCGGCGAGATTTCATCCTTCCAGCGCGCACAATTGGTGAATGAATACGACCTTGATGGTTGGTTGAGTGCTGAAGTTTATTTCACTGCAGACCATACGGCGGTGCGTCTTGCACTCACGGGCCCACAGCTGAAACCGACGATTGCCCGTGAGGATTTGCTTCTTCCGTTTGGTGCAGACTGGGACGATATTGCCAATGCTCTTGGCCAGACCATCGGGCGTTTGGCCGAGACCATCGGGCACGATGGACGAGTGGTGTTCGAAAGCGATGAGTTGTTTGGTGTTGATTTTGGAAGCGAACGCGGTTTGACCAATGGTCAGCGACTGCGTGCCGGACTTGTTGTCCAGAGTGCGGCTCATCCGCAAACTGGAGAGGTTCTTCGTTATCAGCGGTTTCCGCTGTTCGAGCTTGAAGTCGTTGATGCCAAGCAGGGTGCTGCTTTGTGCCGAAAAGTCGCTGTTGATCCTGATCTCCTCAAACAGGCAGAGGCGTCCTACGGCACCGGCACCGATCGTAAATTTCAAATGCTGGTTTGGCGAGACGCGACTTCAAGCTCAGCTTCGCCCGGATTGGCTGGATGGCGGACTCCCGATTCTGGAGGGGCAAGAGCCGATTCGGCACGCGCTGGATTCGTTCCACGCGAACCTTCGGTCAACGTCATTTCCAGTGGCATGCCCGGAACGCCTCCCGCAGCAGCGGATCGCACAAAGTCGACCATCGAAACATCAAATAGCCTGCGCTCACCATCGACTGTTGCGATGAGCGGAGGCGAAGGTTTGTCTTTGCCGTCGTTCAGACGCGATTCAGAAGCACTTTTCTCGACCCTGAGATTTTCTGCAGGTTCATCCAACGGAACACTCGATTTGAGCAAAGGGCCTGTGTCGTCGACGTTGCCCGGTTATTTGCTCAACACGTTTTCACTTCAGGATGGATTTCGTTATGCCGGCGAGTGGAACATTCGCTATGGCGCGGAATACGCCATGTTTGAAGGTAGTCTGAATGGAAGTCGCTTTTCATTCAAGGGTTCTGGACTTGCACCTGCCAGCACGTTGCAAATTCCTGATTTTCCGGTGAACTGGGGTGTTGAAGGGCAGTACAGTACGGGGACTGTGAAGACCGACAAGAGCAAAAAAACACTCGATGCATTTGAACTCTTTGGTGTGCTTGCAAGCGAACGGATGCTCGACGGTGGATGGAGTCTTGGCATTGAGTACAAACAGTCCATGACTGGGCTGTTGGCTGGTGCGTTTGCATTCGAGGCAGGTATCGA
>JBDLRR010000085.1:0-3730 GCA_039799985.1 Pseudomonadota bacterium
GCAACTGAGGACGACGATGGCGGAAATCCATCTGAGCGCAGTGTGCGCAGGTTTGAACGGGTCTTGGCGCAATGGTCCTTGTGCGGCGACCAAGAGAAGATGGCAGCCTCAGATGATCTTCTGAAAAATCTGGGTGATACGGCCCGGTACTGCGAACTGATGGCCCGTCGTGCTCAATTGGACAACGACCTCAAGGCCGCCGAACAGTGGTTGCGCCGAGCCATTGAGAAGAACCCCAATTATCTGCGCGCTCTCCAGCGCCTGGCCGACCACTTTGTGGAACGTGGGCAGTTGCGAGATGCCTTGGCTCTGTATGAAAAACTCCGTCTCAACAATCCCCGGCATCCGGGCCGGCTCGCTAAAATTGCCGAATGCCATCTTGCTTTGGGTGAACTTGAACGAGCCGACAGGGCGTTTTCGAAAGCATTGAGCCTGGATGAGCATTCTATGCACGCCAGAGAAGACCTCGCCCGGGTGAAATTGGCGATGGGCGACTACGAGGCAGCAAAGCTTCTGCTCGAACACTGCGGCGACGTGTCAAGAGTCGCATCCTATTTGAATGCCTATGGAATTCAGCTGGTTCGAGCGGGACGCTACGAAGAATCCATTGAGCATTACAAAAAAGCTCAAATGGTTTTGCCAACAAACACCAATCGTCATCAAATTCTCTTTAACATTGGGCTAGCTTATGCCAAGTGGGGAAAGCTCAGCGAGGCTCGGCAATACGCCCAGCTGGCCCTCGCCCGGGAACCCAATTACGAAAAGGCAGCCCAACTGCTCCGAACAGTGGAGGACAGGCTGCCTTAGAAAGAAAGGCATCCATGACCCACCCGATCTGCTACGAGCTGCGCATCCACATTGATGACAATCACAAAGACTCACTTGTGAACATCCTGCATGAATTCGACGAGAGCAATTTCGTCGAAGGTGCACTCGATTGCGACGTGGAATTTGAATACGACTATGAGCATCTGAGCCGCGACTATTATGGTGAACTTGTTCGCCAGGTTCCTGTCATTCTTTACAGTGAAGACCTCCAACACCTGGAAAATCTGAAGGCAAACCTTCTCACTGAAATGAATTCTCGCAGTATTCCGATTTCTGAAAAGCAGATCGTTTTGCAACCAATTGCAGACCAAAATTGGCGTGAATCCTGGAAAGCCTCTTTCAAGCCAATCGATATTGCAGGCCAATTTGCAATTCTTCCGCCCTGGGAGAATCCCGCTGAATTCACCCAGCCACACAAGATCATCATCGACCCCGGCATGGCTTTCGGCACCGGCCAACACGAAACGACCAAGCTTTGCCTCGAACTTTTGCTTGAACAGAAAGCTGTTCCGCAAAAGGTCTTCGACGTGGGCACCGGTTCTGGAATCCTGGCCATTGCGGCATCGATGCTGGGAAGCAAAATCATCATCGGCAATGACATCGATGAAAACAGCGTCCATATTGCTCAGGTCAACGCCCGCGACAATCAAATCGAAAATGCGAGTTTTGTCTCAACTTCAATTGAAGACATTGAAGATCGCGATTTCGACCTGATGTTTGCAAACATTCAGCTTCGTCCGCTGACAAAAATTTTTGGCGATATCGTTGGACACACCCGCCCGGGCGGAACCATCATTGTTTCGGGAATCCTCAACGCCGAGATTGATGATTTCCGTGACCTGGTTGTTCGCAGCGGCGCTGCAGTCAAAAAGGTTGTAAGTTTGGGGCACTGGTCGGGGATTGTGTGTGAACGGCCGCAGGTCGAAAACAAACAAATGTGACGTTTTGATTGTGGGAGCGGGCCCATTGGGTTGGGCCTGCTCGCATCTTCTTGCCACGAAAAATATCCGCTCTATCCTGATTGACCCCAACATCAAGAACACCGAACCCGCTTGGCTTCAGCAAGGTCTTGGAGTTTTTTGGCCCAGCCTGAATGACCCTCCCACACGGACTGTTGTTGCGCACGGTACAACCATGGCGCAATGGCTTCAGCAGCATTGCAGACAAGGACTTGAGCAGGCAAAACTATTTCTGCCGGGCACTCAATTGCAACCAGCAACGTGCCTGAGAATTGGTGTTTTGCCGCATGAAATTGAAGAATTGAATCGCGCATGCGAGTTGAATCTCGGAATAAAAAAATCGGATCATTCAGCACACATCTATACCGACACTTGCGATTCACTCATTCATGTCTCGCGAAAAAATTTGCAGTCACTCACCTATAACAAAAAATATCTTTCGAGCATCCAAGCCAGAGTGATTTCACTCGCAGAATCCCAGGAAGGATGCTTGGCAAGACTTGAATCTGGAGAAGAAATCGCGTCCGAGATGGTGATTCTTGCCAACGGTTTTCAGATCTCTGAACTTCAACCTTGGCTCAAGGATATGCTGGTTCCCATGAGTGACATTGAAACTTTTTGGCGAACCAATATTGCCTGTTCAGAAAACGAGAAGCCCATCACACTCCGAGCTGCAAGTGGACATGTGGCAGCGGCCTTGATTCCTGAAGAAAAGCAAAAAGGGACATGGACCTGGACTGTGCGCATGTCGGGCCCGCGCTTCATGCTCCCACGCGCTGGTGTGGGAATCGACCTGTGTGGAAAACCTGTGGATGAATTGCTTGTTCTGAAAACTAAGGATTGGTTGAAGACTCAGTTGATTCCTTGCCTGGGCGACGTGATACACAACCCACCAGCGCAACTTTTGGAACTGGAACTGATAAGTTCACGTTTTGGAGTTGACTGCTTGCCTTGCGATGAACTGCCTATTCTGGGCGACTTGGGTCAATCGGGCCGAATACTGGCATCCACCGGATGGTTGGCTTGCGGCTGGAGCGCATCATTCCAATCGGCATCGATTTTGAGCGAGATTATTGAATCGGGCCGTTCGGCGAAACTCGCACCCCTGCTCAGACCACGCCGCTGGCGCAGCGGGATGAGTGAAGATGGCGTCACCGGCATGACTTGAACATGCGACCTGTTGTTTAGGAAACAACCGCTCTATCCAGCTGAGCTACGGCGACGCGCACCTCTTGTTTAGCTCAAAAGTCGACGCGGATGCAACGGGACCAACAATTCAATCAATTCAGCCACGTGCAGGTCCCAATTGAGCTCCGGATGGGCCGCGGCTGGAATTTATCCCCTTGTGGATTATGATTTTTTCGCCCTGTACTTTGCCACGATCGTAATGCTCGCCCAGCACCCTTCCTCCCGACCGCACCGAAGTCAGACGTGGAAATCTTGATTTGACGAATTTTCTGAGTCCGGGATCGTTGAATTTCACCAATGCAGTAGTGGGCTCTGCATCGATGACATGACCTGCATCCCTGACAGACGAGGCTGCCGTTTCGAGGCGATCAGACTCCATGCGTTCAAGCTTTTTCCGAAAACCGGCAATCACTCCCGATTGAAACGACAATTTCGGCGCCGCACCCTTCAGGGCACGAACACCCCGATACGAATGCCAGAGAGATTCAGACTGTTGCCGCAAAAAACCATAAATATACTCGGCCATCAGCACATTTTGCTCTGATCCAAGAATCTCCATGGTTTTGTGATTCTGATTCATCTGCGCGTCGTAGAGATCCGAGAACACAACATCAACAAAATAATATCCTGTCAAAATACTCGCTATCATTCGTTGAATGCGATCGACCTTTTGCTTTTTATGGTTCACAACCAGCGAAACGTAGCGGCTCTTTTTGCGGTTCATCAACCGCTCGATGTTGTACTTGTGGAAAAGG
>JBDLRR010000086.1:0-6031 GCA_039799985.1 Pseudomonadota bacterium
GCATAAGATATCAGGACGAAATCAACAATCTGTGAAGAAATTCCCAACGAATCGTTCGCTGTGGCACGAATCGAAAAGCCTGTCCGGGTTGTACTCTTCTTCGGTAAATTCGCGGCACCAATCTTGAGATCTGCCAACTTTGAATCGACACGCGGAGTGATTGTAAAAAACGCATCGCCATCGGGATAACTGTTGGAAAGATCCCAATCGATAAATGCATTCGAGTCTTCATCCGCAACCTGGAACGTTCCAACCGAAGAGTTAGCGAGATCCTCCTCAAGAATATAGTATTTTCCACCCACCGGAGGATTAACGGAACTGAAGGTGATTCCCGTTGGAACGTCATTTTTGTCTTGCACAGAAAGACTGAAAACTCTTTCCATCGTCGAACCATTACGCGAAGCAACAACCGCAACCGACACTGTTGGCTCGGTTTCAAAATTGAATACCCGGGTTCGGTACAATTCGCGCCCCATAATCTTAAGACCATCGACTGGAATCTTGAGTGAATAAGTCCACTCGTCACAGAACTGCGAATTGCCCAGATCAACACACAATGAACCGATGATCTTTCGAGATGGTTTGTTGGGGTCATTGGGATCCGACGCAGCATCAGCTGCTGGGTCATTCTCGTCAAATGACGAATTAGAAATCGAAAGTCTCGAAACCTGAATCAAGAATTCGCGGACGATCGTGAATTGACCATCGTTTGAGCTAATCTTGATGTTGAAAAACCTGTCATTGGGAACAAGCGAATTGCTGTTGTATGCCAACGGGCGAGTGAGCATCAACGTGGAACCGGAAATCGTGAAAGGATTCGGTTCGAGGGGTTCAGATTGACCGTTGCCCTTGACCTCAACAATTTGGTAGCCAAAGTTTTGCAAAGTCGTATCAGGATCAGTTGTTGCCAGGTCGATTTGAACAAGGGGATCACTTGGCGCAACACCCTCTTGCAACACGGTTTTCGACACTGAAATGTTTGTTGGAGTCTCATTAACGTCATTCAAATAAATCTTGAACGTTTTTGTTGTCGAGAATCCTTGGGTCCGCTTGTCTTTCGCTGTAACCATGATTTGAAAATAGCGCTTGTTCGCGTTACCGGCATCCTCCGGAAGAAGATTCATCAGCAGCTCGTAGTCGAATATTTTTTTGGTTATCAAGCTTTGGCCGACGATTTCAAAACTTCCTGAGGTTGGCCCCAACTCGGTCAAGGTGTAATCAAACGCAGCGGGGTTTCCGGCTTCGCCGCTGTCCACATCAGCCACATTGAAATCACCGATCGGGGTCGCGATCATCTGATTTTCTGAAATTTCGTTCAACGACAAAGCAACGTCTGTAGGAGCCTCATTGACGTCTGTGATATTGACCTTGATCTGTTGAACCAGTGATTTGACATCAGCCGGATCTCCAGCCGACGCATTGCTGTGTGTCGCCTTGATCTTGAGAACATACTCCGGATTTCTCTTCTCAAAATTGGGCAACGTACCCGAGACATCGGGATCCTTGTATCGAAGTGTTCGACCAACGATCTCAAAGAATGCGGAGTCCTGCTGCAAACCTTGTTCGACAACGGGTTCGAACGAGAACGTGTAATCGGTGTTCTGGCACGCAGCATTGGCCGCACAATCTTCGTCGACAGCCGTCAACTCGGTCATCGTCAAGCTGCTGTTTTCAGGCAGTGTCACTTGAGCTGGCAAAATTCCGCTGAGTGGATCATTCTGGTTAATCACGTCAAGATTGAACTTCTTGGTCAACTCTGCGCCGCCCGGAAAATTGATATCCGGACGCCCACCGTCAACCGCTTTGAGTGTCAAGTTGTACGAAGACTTCTGCTCAAAATTCAAAGGACTTATGAGATAGAGAACTGCTTTCTTTTGGCTGGGATCCGAAACAAGATCGCCAATTTGGAAAGGGCAAGGAACCACGCCGTCACAATCGGATACAGTCACGTTCGCGAGTGGATCAGCAGGGTCGATATCAGTAACAGCAATGCGACCAATCTCGCGTTTGTTGGCATTGGAGTCCGGCGGAACGTAGGACGCAGACGTCACCGTTTCTTCAAGCGGAAAAACGATTTTCCCACTGGGCAACGAAAGCGTGATGTCCTGCGGTGCCGAATTCATTGCAACAAGAATGTTTGAATCCTTAGGAGAAGTCGAGCGCAAACCCATACTGGATTCGCCATATGCCTTGCAGGAAACCCTGTCGTTGATGCTGATGTCATTTAAAACCAGTCGACCCGGTTGAGTCGATCTTGCGGTGATATCGGTGAGCTGCGTTTGACCCCATCGCTGCAACCACCAAGTATAAATTGCGATTTGGTCGTTGCTGCGCAGGGCCGCCTCGCAAATCAATTCAACCCCACGGGTAAACAAACTGGAATTTCCGGTTGCTGTTTTGAGCGTGACCGTCCAGGGTGGCATAGGGCGATTGACAGTCACCAGTTTTTCTTCGGTGCAATAGCTCTTTACAACTTGCTGACACGCCCTGAATCGATAACTGTCTGAGTTGCCGAAGTTGCTTGCGGGAGTATACACGGGCGGATTTTTAGTCAGATCCAAAGTTCCTGTCAGGGGCACTTCGACAACATAAAACTTCCAATCCGGGTAACCCTCAGGCAATGCACCAGTTGCAGAATCCAGCGCAGGTGGCTTTTCCGGAATTGTAATGGACGGAGGCGGCTCTCCACCATTGGCAACTGCAATCGAGGCTTGGCTAATGACCGCAGCCCAGTCCTTCAAGGAGGAATTGATGACCTCTTTGGTGATTTCTTGTCCCAGACCCTTTTGAGTTTGCAAAGCCGCCGCCAGTGTCAGGCCATTCAGAACAGAATTGAAGGTAAAGTCGGTTTGTTCAAAGTTGGCATTGCGTGCGGGATCAAAAGATTGAGACGTGTTGAAGGCGGTTGCCAAATGAGGCTGAAAGTTTGCGAATAGAGCAGGCTGCAGCTTGATGATCTTGTCCTCAATCAGTTTCGCCTTCTCGATCGTTTCAGTTCGAATTTTCGGAAAGGTGCCATTTCCCGGTACCAGCCCGGCACGCTCAACGATGGCTGCTAAAGTAAACAATGTTCGCGCCATGACGTTGTTCGTTGAAAGAAGCTCGGGGGCAAGATTGAGAGTGCTTGTCAGGTTGGATCTGCCCAGTTCCTGTATGTATCTCAACGCAGGCGTATCAAACACGAGAATCGCGCTGCGCATGGAATTGATCGCCGCAGTCAGAACTGCTGCATCCAGCTTCGCGCTCTTCAAGTCTACGAAAATTTCCAGACCCGTCTTGATAAGGTCAGCCTGCTGCTGCGGCTCGGCTTTCTTTGCGGCGGCTTCAACCACAAACAAATCGAGCGCGGTTTGGCCGTTTTCATTGAGTCCTCGAGCGACAGAGCTGTAGAGGACTTCCAGAGTCGCATTCACGCTGCCAAGAGTTGTCAGAACATCCTGCGCCAGTTTTGGTCTTTCTTCGGCAGTTCCGTTAAGCTCTTTCTTGGGAAAAAAAGAACAGGAGACACAGGCCAGCGCAATGAACGCGACCAGCAGCAAGTGCAAATGGGATCCGAATATCCCGCGGCGTTTCACGTTGGGCAGCACCCGACGTGATGTTGAACCGAGCACAAACACACCCTCCCGACCTCTTGTATCGGCCGGAACTACGCAAACTTATGGGTTGAAATTTTGGGGACGACCGGACTGGCATGGGAAAACTTGGCTCAAGCTCGGAATTTTGACATTTATTGGCGTTTTTCCCCAATCAGGACGCGCAGAAATAACCCGTCCCATCGACTTGAGGATCGAGATTGATCCCGGGGTCTATTCGAGTACCTTGTGTCAAAAAATTGTCAGGTTCCATGAGGACCGGAGTTTTGCACCTTGGGGCATGACTTTTTCCCAACCATCGCATTTTTGCTCCTTTCCACTTGAACTTTCGAAGAGTTACAAGCTTCACATGTGGCGCCTTGTGGTCACACAATCGGAAGGTGCGCTCAGTTTCGCCTATTGCAGGCCAAAACAAACTGCAGATTTTCTGAACGAAGATTGCACGACCAGACTCGATTTGAAGAAGAAATCTGGTCTGTTGACTTTGCTTCCCACGGACGAGTTTCTGGTAACTGTTCTTGCTTTCATGCATGAAAAGTTGCCATTCCGCGACTTCAATCAATTGGGCGAAAATTATGCCCGACCTGAACCACGCATCAAATCAAAGTTGCTGGAAAGGCCGCCCGAGTTGGCACGCGGAGTCGTCGAGGTCGATGCGACCAATGGTCAAATCCAGGTTCGACCTGTTTCAAAATTCCGGGATTCCATTCCTGAAAGTGCGGTCTGGTTTGTTCCTGTGGAATCGATGCAAGGTCGACACTCCGCTATGGAAACGGTCCTTCAGGAAATGGGGTTGGAGAGAACGGCACCTCCCGCTTTGGATGCAAACTACAAAGCGAAAGGCACATCCGCGCGATCGCCATCATCCGTTGCGGCATCAACACCTGACGCTCCTCCGGCTCCCATGACAACGGTAAAGGAAAATGAATCCCCTGGTTCAAGGAACCCTGTAAAACAACCTCTCAAAGCAAGTGAGTTGCCACCGCCCTCCAAGTCAGCAAAAGCGACGGTTCGGGGCAAAGACAAAAATACTGGAGCAGGCAAGAGAACGTCGGTGTTTGCCAACGATGTGACCAAACCCCCAGATGACTCAGAAGTTGTAAAGCTGAAAGGCGCAGAGGCAGACGCCGTCAGTTCCAACAATCAGGAATCATACCTTTCGAAGCTATGGTCGGTCATTTGGCCCGGGCTGTGGCATGCCGAAGTGGACGTCAGTGGACTCCCTGTTCCGGAGTCGGAACGCTCACGCCTACCGGCCGCTCAAAGCTATTCATTGTCTGGCTGGCACCCCGTCTGGCGAGATGTTTCGGTGGGCCTGGGTATCCGGCACAGACGTGATTTTGAGAGCGTGTCATTGAAAATCACGCTTCCAGGTTCGTCTTTGTTTCAGTTGGCAAAAGGTTCCCGTAAATCAACCTTGGTTCATGGTTCGCTGATTCAAGATTTCACCATTGGCGGCACCATGACCAGAATTGAGGCTCTAGCTGGTGTGAATTTTATCTCCACATCTTGGACCTACGACAGAAGGGCCTCCACTTTTGAGATTTGGTCGCCATCGGGACGCGGAACTTACATTGAACCATCGATAACGTTGATGCCCGCAAAGAATACCGACGGATTTGTGGGGCGAGTGCACTATGGTCTTTACAATTTGCCAGGCGCGCGTGGGTCGCAGTGGGGAATCGAAAGCAGCTGGCAGTGGGCGTTTGAAGATGAATTCTGGCGCTGGGGCCCAATAAGGATTTCAAACCTGCTGAGCAGCCTTGGTTATCAGCAAGGCCAATTGACAAAGTCTGAAAGCACCGCAAACACCGACGGCAGCAACAATGTTGCCTTGAATTCGTTCTGGCTTGGTTTGCGGTTGAGACTTGATGAAACAGACTGAAACGTCTGAATCTTGAAGAGTGGTGACAGGAGGCGGAATTGAACCGCCGACCTGAGGATTATGAGACCTCCGCTCTAACCAACTGAGCTACCCTGCCACTCTCGCGGCTTGGGCAATAACGCGATGCAGCGGTGTTCGTCAAGCTTTGCTCTCGAACCCCGCGGCTCGGCACAACCCACTGAAAATAAAGGGCCGAATTTTACTCAACAGCTGCAGACTCGGCTTTGGAGGTCTTCTTGACCACCTTTGCCTTGGTGCTGGGCTTCTTTGCCCGTGCCTTTGGCTTTTCATCTTCGCCCAAGAGCTTCTTGCGGGATTCAAACTTGAATTCGAAATTCCCGTTGGCCTTGAGATGCAAAGTTGCGGCAAAAGGGCGTCCCTTTTTCGATTTGAAATCGGTGATCGCAGGAGTCATTCCGGTGATGACAAACGAGCGGAATTCATCGCGAGAAACAGCATGTCCACAAAGCGTTTTGGGCATGCGCGCCATCAGTTTTTTAGGCTTCTTGGCAGCGACTTTCCGAGCGGTCGTTGGAGTTTTGGAGGACTTCTT
>JBDLRR010000087.1:0-3026 GCA_039799985.1 Pseudomonadota bacterium
AAAATTCTTTTTTTATGGGATGTGTTTTCGGCGATGACCGTGCTGCGTCCGACCTCGCTGCCGGTTCCGCTGGTCGTCGGAACGGTCACAAACGGCGGTACCTTTTCAGTGACGTATTTGTCGCCACCAAGGGCATCATCATAATCAAACAACGGACGGCCATGAAAAGCTTTCAAAACGATGGCACGTGCCACATCCAGACTCGCACCACCACCAAGGCCAATCACTCCATCGCATTTTTCTTTGTGAAAATGCTCGACACCAGCAAGTACGTCCGACTCAACTGGATTTTTTGAAATGCCAGAATAAACGGTTGGAGAAAGATGGTTCTTTTCGAGATCGGCAATGATCTTTTTGAAAAACGGCAGCTGGGTGACAGCCTTGTCGGAAACAATCAAAGGGCGCTTCCATCCTTGGGCCTGCAACCATCCTGGAAGTTCATCGATCACACCAACACCAAAACGGATGGGAGTTGGAAAATTGTAATTGTATCTGTTCATCCAGCTCATGCGTTGACTCCTTTGTCAGATGATTTCAAAATAACGCTTGCGTTCCCAATCCGTTACAGCTTTGGAATATTCTCGCCATTCCCACAAGCGGGTATTGGTGAAATGATCCACAAATTCTGCACCCAGCAATTCGCGGGCAAGCTTAGAGTCACGCATCTGCGTACTTGCCTCATACAAATTGCGTGGCAATGTTCCGTTTGATTTGTCGGCATAGCCGTTGCCCTTGGTTTGTTTCACCTTCAGCGGCAACTTGTGCTTGATGCCGTATAAGCCAGAGGCAAGCGCGGCAGCCATCGCCAGATAGGGATTTGCATCTGCACCCACAACTCTCAACTCCATGCGGGTTGATTTGTCGGAGCCAGGCAACGCACGGATGGCGGTCGTACGGTTGTCGATACCCCATGTGAGTGTTGTCGGTGCCCACGCGCCTTCCACCAGTCGCTTGTAGCTATTGATGGTCGGAGCATACATAGGCGTAAGGTGCGGCATACAGTGCAGCACCCCGGCCATGTAATGCTTCATTGTTTCGCTCATGCGATCGCTCGCCTTGGCGTCGTAAAAAATATTTTTTCCATTCTTCCATAAACTCTGATGCACATGCCCAGAACTGCCAGGCAGCGATGCGTTCCACTTGGCCATGAAGGTCGGAATGACGCCATGGAAACTACCAATTTCTTTAACAGCGGCCTTGAAAAGAACGGCGCGATCTGCGGCCTCTAAAATTTCGCTGTAAAGAATTGCTGCTTCGTACACGCCCGGACCCGTTTCAGTGTGCAGACCCTCGAGCGGCACATTGTATTTTGCCAACAGATCAAAAAGGTCATTGAAGAAGCCATTGTTCTGAATGGGGCGCAACAAGGAATATCCAAACATGCCCTTGCTGAGGGTTTCGGGTTCAAGAAACCCTTTCTCGTGCAGAGTTTCTGAGCTTTCGGTGAAATTGAACCACTCGAACTCCTGGCTGAAGAACGCATTGTATCCTTGTTTTTCTGCTTGCGTCCTGATCTTCTTCAACAGATTGCGTGGACAAATAGGCAATGGCTGGCCATCTGCCGTCCAGAAATCGCCAAGAAAAAATGGAACATCGTGATCCCAGGGAACGGTTCTGTAGGTCGACAGGTCGAGGTACACATGAGCATCCGGATAACCCGAGTGCCAACCGGTGAATGAAACGTTGTCGTAACAGACGTCACTGGAATCCCAGCCCAGAACCACATTGCAAAAACCGAGTCCGCTGCCTGCAACAGACTCGAATTTCTTCTGGTGAATCACTTTTCCACGCAAAACCCCGTCCATGTCAGTGACAGCGAGCTTCACCTTTTGGCCGGGGTACTTTTTGACCAGTTGCAGGACATCTTCTTTTTTCGCCGCCATTTCCAGAATTCTCCGAGTCGACCCGAAAGTCGGGGTCGGAGTATCCTACGAAACGGCGGCAGTGAGGTCAGTTGTTGGAGGGTGTCATACCTTTGACTGTCGTAAGATTCGCCGAAAGCGTTCTGCAGTTTGAATGGCTGATGAGCACTTTTCCATCGCGTTGCGAAATCTTCAAGCGCCCCTGCGAGTATTCAATCAATGCCGAGGTCAATGCCTGGGTTGTTGTTTGAAGATCCACGGTTGTCGACAATGAGGTTGGATTCAACAAAAGATGCGCCGAATTTTCAGAGATTCGGTTGAAATCGAAAACCGAGTTGATCGTGCCTTTTAGTCGTTGTGATTTGCCCAACTGGGCGTCTCCTGCCTTTTGAACCAATGTGCGAGACAGAGACACCGAGTTTCCTGCAACGGTCAGTTCGATCGTATCAAGAGCGGAAACTGTTCTGGCGTCCGCGGTGCTCCGACATTTGACGACCAGATTTGCACTGCTGGCCGTCGACGCTGTCTGTGCATCGACTTCAGTTCCACTCGCATTCGATTTTCCGCAAGAAACAAAAACCAAACCCGAAACAATGGCAGTCGCAAGCTTCAACATAAAAATTCCTCCCTCATGCCGTGTTTGACGCAAGAAGCAATTCTATTGCCAACCGTAAACAGCCGGAAGTACAGGGATTTATAGAAAACCCAGGCGTTTAAGGATTCAACACCTGGAACAAGAATCAACAATTTTTCTCTTTATTAACCGGCAGGTTTCGACATCGAAATGACGTTCAGGTCGGGTCAAATCAGAAACTGAAATTTCCTGTGATTCCGATTCCGTTGGACTCCGTCTTCTGCTGCTTGGTGCCGTTCTTCTCGCCATAATTGAGAATTTGAAGCGTGTATCGCCAGCCCAATCCAAATCCACCAAACAGGCGACGAAAGCCAAAAAATGCGCTGGCGTTCAGACTGTCGGCCGGTAATCCCACAAGTGCCGACTGCGCGCCCAAATCCTCAAGCGGAGAACGGGCAAAAACACCATAAAAACTGAGGTCTGTGTTTGAACTGAACATATATTTCGCAGAGGCATCAAATCCAAGGCGATCACCCAGCAAGTCGAATCCCGACAGTGCCAACAGGTAGGCTCCCGAAGAAGTTCCCTCG
>JBDLRR010000088.1:0-3052 GCA_039799985.1 Pseudomonadota bacterium
ATTGCAGTCCCGAAGGCAGGACTGTGTGTTCGTCTATCTGCGTGCGTGTGGCACGGGCATAGCCAGCGAATGCGTCACCCCATTTGAATTCAGCATCGACTGGTTCGCTTGTTGGATTGACGATCCGCAGAATCAGCACCTCATCTGCGCCTGACGCACGCAAACACATCATCTCCAATGGCGCGCTGCCAATATCAATCATGCTGGAGTCAATCGCCGCGGGGCGCGTCGCAGAGGTCTTTTCATTGGCAGAGAGAATTGTTGGCACCACCGGACACTCCTGGCTCCACACGGGATGCACTCCCTGCCTCAACAATCGCATTGCGCGCTGGTGCGAACCCGCCACACCCAAAGTCACGCGGTGGTCAATACAGCGCAGAAGCTGAGCATCGGGAGTTGGCCGCTGGGGGCCAGCCTGGCAAGAGCGAATGCGCCCTCCGCGCACCGACAACGAACCAACTGCGCGATGGAGCGTGACGGCCACAGCAGGAGCAGCGGTTTTCGTCTTTTCTGCTGCAGCTCTTGATTGCGCCGAAACCAAAGAGGCCGGCAACACAGGCTCGACGACTTCAAATTCATGAAGGCCATCACCACCCACAAATGCACTTCTGCGCGTTCCCGAGATGACCACGCCATCGTTGGCGTGGTGCACTGGATATGGTTTTTCTCCAGGATAAGCGGGCTTTGCCAAAGGTCCTTGCCAAAGATCAGGCGCTTGTGGACGAGTCGAAAGCTCGTTCCACTGTGCTTGACCATGTGCGAATATCTTTACGTTTTCACCAAGTCCTGCGCCATTGCCGGATGCAATGACACCGGGATCAAAAACCAATCGCAATCGGCTGTTGCTGAAAACGTTCGTGTAGGAAATTGCCAGTTCCCAAGCGCTGTCTTCAACATCTGCAGCGGATCCGGCAGGATCGCTGTTGCTGAACGAGGAACGATTGCGGCTTGCCATAACGCAGATTGTGGTTTTGCTGCGTGGGCCGATGCAATCTTGCAAACCCTTCTTGCCCAACTCATCGCGCAGAATAAAACTTGCGCCTTCGATTTCGTAGCTCAAATGAAAGACATCGGGATCTTTTGAATCCGCCTCGGCGCTCAAAAGACGCGCCACTGAAACACCCAATTCAGGGCATGGTCCAAACGAATAGCCATCACCCAAATCGGCATCGAGTTCAAAACGGATGGATTCCAGTAACTCTTGCGGAACCTTCTTTTGCGGCGAAGCCTGCAGCGGCTCGACGAATGGCTGTTCAATTTCGGAAACAGTTACGATGTCGAAACCCAGCGCAGGCAATTCAACGTTCAACAAGACTTCGTAACTGCGGCCCCATGTGGTTTCCAAATATCTATTGCGGATATCCTTGCAAAGCGTCGACAAAACCAAGAGCTCGACGGTTTTTCCGGTCGCACTGACTGCCGCGAGTTCACGAGCCTCGGACTCCTGCGAAAACTCTCCGCCTTCATCGGGCAAGAGGATGCGCACCCGGCGCTTCACATTCACGGGCCATGGATGCGGATTGAACAAAAACACCCGAGCGGAACGACTGTTTTCGTTTGCAGAAAGCCGCTGCTGGACAATGTGTTCCACTTGCCGGTTGATGATTTCCTCGCAAAGCGAGATTACTTCGCGGAAGCGCTGCACGTCGTCCACGTGCACTTCATCCACACTGCACCCACAAATATCATCGTGTGCATGATTCTTGAGAAGCGCGTCCCAAGCGGTCTGCAGCAGTGACGCATCCACAACCGGCAGGTTTTGCGCGCGGCACCAAGCCAAAAATGGCTCGACAATTCCACTGAGCAACGACTGGGCTTGATGATTTAAAATCTTGAGGTCAATGCGCGAAGAAAGAACGTTGCGCAGCAATGGATGGTCGGCCTGGCCAAGAAGATCGCCAGAGTAAATATCCGGCTGTCTGCCAGCCAACGCAGACTTCAACTGCTGCAAATAATCTTCGAAGCCGCCAAATCGCAATTCAATGTCGTGCCGGGAATCATTGAGCTCAGACACAAGTCCAGCAAGGTCATCACGCGCAGGAAGGTGATCCCCACCGGCTGGCAAAACCACGACCGGTTCCTTGTGGAAGGGTGCAAGCCGGGCCAAGGTGTCGTCGAGTCGCTGTTGTGCCAATTCGATCCGTCCCGCAAGGCCATCATAACGGCCGTGGAAACTCTCCTGCCCCAAAGCGCCGAGAGGAAAATATCCTTCCCTCAGGAATGTTGCGAGCACTTGCGATCCATCGGGCGATTGCCAAACAAACACAGCACCGGTTTTATCCCTGAGCTCGACAGGCATTCCGCGCATAAAAAGAAACGAGTCGATTCCGAGTCCGGCCAGGATTTGTGGAAGTTGAGCGAAATGGCCGAAGGAATCGGGCACGTATCCGACCCTCGACGCTCCGCCCATTTCTTCTGCCATCTGCAAACCACGCTGCAGATTGCGGATGAGTGATTCGGGCCGGGCCAAAAAGCAATCCGGCATTGTGTACCAGGGCCCCAACTTGATTTTGCCAGTTTCAACAAGCGAACGAATTCGCTGCTCATCCTGCGGACGGATGGCAAGATAATCTTCGAGCAACACTGTCTGCCCATCAAGAACAAACAAGGGCAACGCACCCGACTCGATCCAACCGATGAGCTGTTGCATCATTTCGACAAGTCGCAATCGGTAAGCCTGGAAGGGCAAATACCACGCCCTGTCCCAGTGTGTGTGGGGCACCACAATTCCCAGAGTTTTTTTGCTCATGTTTGCCATGCTCCGGGTTGTCGCGCGGAGGCTGGATTAGCCTGGTTCTTGCACAGTTTTCAGGCGGGTTTGCTATCATTTGCGAACCGAACGGTCAAATGCCTCCTTGAGGTTGAGAGCCAATTCAGAGTAAACCTTTCGAGTCGGAATACCGCCAACCCTGAGCAATGCCGGAGCAGCATCATGGCCCGCCTGTTCCCGTTCATTCTCAAACAGCGCCCCCTCAAGAGGCTCGGGCTTTTTTCGCTGGGAGTCTTGAGCACTGCTGCAGCACTCATGGGTGTGTTTGCGCAAAAGTCTTTT
>JBDLRR010000089.1:0-7734 GCA_039799985.1 Pseudomonadota bacterium
CGCATTTCAAAAACTCCTTCTGGATCGCTGCGTACAAACGGGAGCCCCTGCACTCAACCGGAAGGGGCAAGGAGATTCACCAGGCCGGCTCGCATAACCCCTCTTGAGCCGACATGCAAGCTTTCTCGATCAAAGATTCTCTTTCTGGCCTGGTGCATCCCGGTCTCAGCTGCAGGTTCGCCAGCCCCTCTGCCCCTGCCAACCAAGCCAGAACTGGCCACGAAATGCGGGGCTTCTCTGCCCGTTTCTGCTGCCGCCCTTGGCATCCTCGCAGGTGACTGGAGCTGTCAGGACACCTTCCTTTGGGGCCTTCGGCTTGGCGCAATGGGTTTCGGCTATCGTTCCTGGACTCCTCTGTTGACGGGGCGCTTGGGTCTTCAATTCCCCCTCCCCTCGAGCAACTCCTTGCCAACAGATAGAACTGATACGGGTCAAAAATGGGAAACAAACAGACGTTGGCTGGCGAAAGGAACAATCCAGTACGTGCTTATCCCTGATCAGGCGTTTGCCTCGCTGCCAACACTGAACACTTCGAGCCGATTTACCCACCCTTCGATTCAACAATGGAGTGTCGTCGCAGATTCGAATGTCACATTCGAAGTCAGCAAACAAAGTGAAAATCCAAACTCCCCGCTCGCTGCCTGGGGAATCCGACTTTGGCAGACGTTGCCAAAATCCTGGAGAACCATTGGTGCATTGAATTCGACCCGAAATGCAGAGCTCAATGGAATCACACTGGTTGCCCACGTGAGCAAAGAAAGGTGGCGCGGAGTTGTAGGCATCGGTGCCATGACAGCTGCCGTTGACCGGATTGCCCTGACCTTCTTTTATCCTACAATCGAGTTCTCCTATTTGCCGTTCGAGGATACAAAAATTTCGCCATGACTCGTCAGACGGTCACCAACTTGAAGAGAAGTGTTAAGGCGTTTGTCGGCACGATGGCCACATGCAGCATGTTGGCTGCTTGCCAGGTTCAAATACGCCCGCCTGACCTGGTAGACGCCAATTCAGTGCGAAACATTGAAATTTCCGTTGGCAACCGGATCAGCGGAAAAATCATTGCAGTTGGCGCAGCTTCGGCAACATTTGTTCCCGACAAACCTGTCGCACTGGCCGGCTTCGGAGGTCCGGGTCGACGTTTCCTGCCGCCCCTGTTCACATCGGGTGGCGATATTTCGTTCTGCAAATCATACCAGGAAATCGTAAATCCTCCCCGCATCAAAGTTGCATTGTTCAACATCGCGGATACCTCCGGTTCAACTTCACGGTTGCAATTCGTGTCTCTCGACACTGTTGCGGTGACCGCTGACATGACCAAAAAAATTCATGCCGCATTGGATGCTGTTCACCCTGATGCCCCACAAAAAGCCTCGCTTTCGAACACAATCGTGCAAGCAACACACACACACTCTGGACCAGCCGGACTCACCGAAAGTCCTATCTGGAGCGCATTTGTTTGCGATCGCTATAATGAAAACTTGATGAACCAGTACCTGACGGTTCTTGGCAATGTGGTCAAATCTGCAGAAGGAAAACTTCAGCCGATATCGTCAATCGAGGCGACGAAAGCTGATGCTTCACCCAAACTCCAAAGCCGTTTCGCAGGAATGGAGGCTTCAACAGACGTCACTCTGATTTCCTTCAAAACCACGAACGGCAATATTCCTCTTTCACTTTTACAAATAGCGGTTCATCCGACGTGGTATGGAACAGACAAGTTGACCCTCTCGGCAGATCTCGTCACCCCGCTCGAAGCCAAACTGCAAAATCTCAAGGCTGCGCAGGAAGTTTTTCTGATGCAAACATCTGTCGGAAACATGGACGCAAATATGGGCGATGAGAATCCGGATGCTTGGGCACAGCGGTTCGGTGAAGCATTGATGTCTGAGGGAAAAACCACACCCGCAAGCCTCAACACTGTCATTGTAGGCGGCTACCTGGCGCTTCCTGAGCCATCGGTAAACTGGAAGGCATGTTCGGCAACATGGGCAAAGCCAGTGGTCTCGCTCCCTGTCCTGGAAGCACTACCGCAAAGAGCTCCTTTCTCGATTTGGAATCTGAATGAAACAGTCCAACTGATGCTGCCTGGCGAATGGACAACTGCCGCCAGCAACCAAATTGCAGGCGAACTTCAACAGTCAATTCAAGAGCGAAATGGAATTAAAATATTTTCGCTGGCAAATGAATACACCGCATATCATTTGACAACAGCCGACTACAACAAAGTCGCACTGGAATCTTGCTCGTCGGTTTACGGAGATTCATTGCTGACAAGTTTTGCGAATGAACTGAAAAATTTCCTTTGACAATCAAGGTTACCAATTACACAATTGCCTCAAAAAGATGTTTCTCCATCGATTTTGTTCAGCCAAATGCCAATCTATCATCGAAAAACTATTAATTTCAATATCTTAATCCCTGTTTCCATTTTGGAAACAGGTGTTCTCCGAATAACGCTTGTTGTGCTCAAGAGATACCTTTAGGGCTTTTCTGCGAAGGATTTGCAGAGAATCCTTCATGACTCAGATTCAACGTTTGATGCGCAAAAAAAAGGAGTCTATCATGTTCAAAAGAATTTTTTCCACATCTGTGGTTCTCAGCATTTTGGTTGCATGTGGAAATGGTCCATCAGCCCTATCATCCACGACACAATCAACAGCAATTTCTCGTGAAAATCTCTTGGAAATGCAAGAAAAAGATACGGTAGCCTTTGTTGACATCAACAAGTACGTGGGCCTTTGGTATGAAATCGCGTCGATTCCTCAAAGCTTCCAAAGTTTTTGCCAGTTCACCACCGCGGAATACAGAATTCTAGCACCAGGGCAAATTTCTGTTGCAAACAAGTGTCGCGTTGGATTCGTACCAATCAGCATTTTTGGCGAAGCAACCGTCATTGATAAGTCTTCCAATGCCATTCTGGAAGTGTCGTTCAACAATGTTTCGCGTAAAGGGGACTATCGTATAGTCGCACTTGCAGACGATTACTCTTATGCACTTGTGACAAACGCTGCCCGAAGTTCTCTCTTTGTCTTGAGCAGAACGAATCAACTTGACGACGCCACCTACAGCTCACTTTTACAGAGGGCTGCAGAGGTGGGCGTGGATATCAGTCAGGTGAAAAAGACAAAACAAGAATAACAAGACGAAAGTTCATTATCGGATTGAGTAAATAGAATTAAGTCACTCTCCGAAGGTGGAGCCAATGTTGAGAATTTGCTGAAAACGGCTAAAGTCTTCTCTTTGAGGGATGTTTTTCAAAGAAAAACCAAAATTGAACAACTGAAAATTCGGGACAGCTTTAAAAATGCAACAAGGGTTGAGAAATCTGTCTTTTTCGGATCTCGAAATTGTTTCCATTTTGGTGCGCTATCAATCGCTCAGGGCATTGGCTCGTGATCTAAAGTTGACCATTTCCTCTGTCTCAAAAACGATCTCTCGGATAGAGGCGGAAACGGGCCGTGAACTGATCAAGCGTTCAACCAATGGCTACCTGCTCACCCAGGAGGGCGAACGGCTTGCCAAGATTGCCACACACCTCATTGCTGAATCTGAAGCTCTCTTTTCTGAATCATATAGCACAGAGTTTTCGCCGAAAAAATGGATCACGATTGGCAGCCGAGGGTTTCTCAATGCTCTACTTGCACCGATCCTCATCAAGCTTTGTGAGCAACAAAAAAAGGAAATGAGATTCCGTTTCATTGATTTTTCTCCTGAGGAAATCGTCGTTGCAGCTTTTCGATCTTCTCTCGATATCGCTGTCACACTTGAAGAGTGTTTTTTGGGAGAACGTTGGCAAAGCGTTCGCATCGGCCAGACACGACGAATTCTTTTGGCAAGAGCAGATCACCCGCTCGCGATGTCACAAGATATTTCGCAACTCGTCGAATTCCAGGTTCTTCGCTCAGCTTATTGGGACGGGAACAATGTTGTCAGCAGCGGTGATCTTCTTCCGGGTTTGAAGAAGCACTGGGGACACGAGGTTCAGACTGCTGCGACGGCAATACCGATTTTGCAAAATTCAGATTGTGTCGCCTATCTGCCGCGGCTTGCGGTTGCACGTGCACTCGAGTCAGGGTCCGTTGTGGAAATTTTTCCAGGGTCTGCTTCATCCCCCGTCATGCCGGTATATTTGCACGTCAACATGGAGACTATTCAGCAGAATCTCTATAGAAAGATATTATCCGCTGCAGAGAAGACTGTTGAACAATTTGGATAGTCCAACAGTCTTCTTCCTTGGATTCAAAGTCGAAATTCCTGGAGCAAGAAATTATTGCAACACGCGGTTGATCACGTGAATGACGCCATTGGAATCAAATATATCTGCTTTTGTTACTTCAGCATATTGATTAATCCTGAGAGAACCGGGAGTGAAAAACAGGACCGGACGGTCCTTGGGTGTGATGTCGAAGCCCAGAATGCCGGCTTCCGGAATTTCCCGGTTGAGCAATGACGGCAATCTGTAGGTGTTGATCAAAATCGATGAATCATACTTGCCGGAAACAACATGTTTCAGCAAAACGCGGCGGGTGAGTTCTCTATCTTTTCTGAGCTCACCGAGTTCGATCTCTGAAAAATTTGTGAATGCATCGTCTGTTGGGGCAAAAACAGTGAATGGTCCTGCTGAGCGCAGGGTGTCCGCAAGACCCGCGAAATTTGCGAGCTCGAGAAGTATCTTAAAATCACCAGCAAGAGCTGCGGTTGTGACAATATCAGCGGTGGAAGTTGCCGGAGCTTGACCGGTTGCTGACGATTTTTCTTCTGCACGAGCAGCAAGCGAAACGAACAATGCATTGACGACTAAAAAAATGATCCGACCTGACTTCTGCATCACAATCCCCTTCGAGTTGAAATAAAACAAGTGGCCTGAAACTGTGCTTTTTCTGGACACAGTTCAGGTCTTGTAAGTCATAAACCGTCAGAGATATGGTGCGCTAGTGCGCAGATTAAAACAGGTGTTTCATAAAATGAAACAGGGGTTGAAAGTTGATCACTTGAATTTGAAACTTCTGATTCTGGCAGAGACCTGTCGTGAAACATGCGCCTCTTAATTGTCGACGAATTTGGGATCGATTGACGCAGAGCGTTCTTTGCCATCCTCAACGTAGGTAATCTTTTCGAGCTTCATCGTGCCGTAGGTTCCGGCTGCAAACTCCCAAACCTGAACTCCGTTTGCCAGCGTTTCGCGATACCACGCCCCGCCAAATCCCTGTGGATCCCTTTCGGATTTGAAGGCGACGCCAAGCTTTGAAATCTTGTCCGGATTGCGCACCAGAATTTCACCGCTGTATGATTCGGCGCCGTAGAATCCGCCTCCATGAATCGCTTTGCGAAAAGTGACCGAAGTTCCCGCGTCGACATCCTGTTTCAACTTGCCGTCAATCTCACGATAACGGTAGTAGCGCATATTATCGCCACCATAATAGAACATTCCGATCAGGTAGGTCTTGCCACAGGGGATCTTGATATTACCCCCATTGAGGTCGAGCTGTCCTTCCCACCAATTCGCGTTGGGGATAAACCCGCGAACATTGTCATTATCGCCAAAATTCGTGCTCCAATCACCCTTGAGGTCAAACTTGAATTCAACCGTACCCGAAGCGCAGGCGGGAAAAGTAATAAAATCACGAGCAAGAAACTGGTTTGAATAGATCATTTTCTGAGGTTGCCAGTTGTTGAAGTCTCCACGAATAAAGACAGCTGCTCCACTCGAGCTCATGGTTTGAGCGCTATTGTAATCACGTTTCACGCAGGAAATTGAAAAGCCAAGAGGAAGAGAAAGCAGAACAACAGATCGAAAACTCATTGTTGAAACCATTCTGAAGAAATTTTGAAGATTGCATGAACCGCTAGAAATTTTAAATTGAACTCTAAAAAAATCAATCCTGAATGGTTCGTATGAACTGCCAATCCTATGCACGCCTGTACACATCCTCGGGCCTTTTGCAGGTTCAATCGTGCTGTGCTGCTGTTTACAAATGACTTCAGCCGAAAAGCAACCTGTAACAGCGCGACGAGGCCCAAAAGTTCAAAAAATGTCAAGTCACTCGAGCAAACCCTGTAAGCGATTGGATGATTTTTTTTTTGAAAAAATTGCTCGTGGATTGCTTACGATCCACTGTTTGGATAACATTCAACAACAACATCAAAATTAAAAGAAGGGGACCGAATGCGCGTTGTTTTTACCTTCGGTTTAAGTTCGCTGGCTTTTTTTCTCACGGTTTCTTGCGTTAAGAGAAAATTTAATGCGGACAATTCGAGCAGTGTGCAGGATATTTCTTCTTATGGTTGCCCATCGGGTTTTGTTCCCGTTCCTGGCAATGCGACTCCCGGACTTGGCGGAGTTCAAAACCAATACGGTGTTGCATCCTTTTGCATCGCTCAGTTTGAAATGAAGAAACCAACAGATCCCATGGGCTCAAACCGTGAAATGCGTGACTATGAGCTTGTTCCCGTTTCAAAACCAGAGTTCAGGCCCTGGACCCGAATCTCCCGTGACGAGGCTGCCGAAGCCTGCACCCGAATGTCTGCTTCAGGGTACTCGTTTGGACTCATCACCAATGGCGAGTGGCAAACGGTGGCTCGCAATATTGAAGCCACTAATTCCAACTGGAGTGGCGGTTCCGTGGGTCAAGGCTCCATTCCAATGGGGCACTCTGATTTTTCGCCCAATCACGCACTGCCTGCTACAGATTCCAGTACCGGATACACTGACACACTCAACAACGCAGCCAATGGTTGGAAACAACGCCGAACTCATTGGCTTTCGAATGGCGAGATAGTGTGGGATCTGTCGGGCAATGTTTGGGAGTGGGTTTACGAAGATAAAGAGACCTTGGGAATTGACCATTCCAATTTTGAACGTCAGGAAATGCCAACACTGAAGAGCAGAAACAGGCTTCTGTTTGGACCTGTGAATAGTTTCGGCAAAGCCCAAAACATGGGATTACTGTGGCCAGGCCCGAATGAAGCTGTGGGACGCGGAAGTAGCTGGGGATTCGATACTTCTTCCGGAATTTTTGGAGCAAGTGTCGGGAACAATTTTCCAAACAGTGAAAACATCTCAACAGGTTTTCGCTGCGTGGCCAGGCCGCAAAGTGAAACGACTCCGCGAGTTGTAACAAATCCGCGAGCTGCAACGACTCCACGAACTGCGACAACTCCACGAGCTGCGACGACTCCGCAAGAAGTGGATTCGCTCAATTTTAAATGCGAAAGCTTTTTGGACAACCAAAAATTTCAATACGTACTCACTGATAAAAATCGGCTGATTGTTAAGGATAAATCTGGCAAAACGGTCGCTGATGTGGTTGCTGTCGATAAAAAAGGTGCTTCGATGACTCTTGCCGGTGAGGCGATCAAAGTTTACTTTGACGCCCAATCATCTAGCGGTAACCGGTTGTTCATCTATCGCAAATCGGACTCATACCGTTTGATACTCTCACATGAGTCCGTAGCTTCAGCAATTCCGATGAGATGTCGACCTGATGCCATAAACGAGTAGTGAATTTGTTCGACTTGAATGGTCTGGACCCAGCATCATTCACCGAACGATTTTGAGTCTACTTTTTGCAACCAGCGCAAAGAGTGCAGGGATCGCCACTGCTGCTATCGTCCACCACATCAACCAAACAACATCAGAGCGGGTGTCGCGCACGCCGGTATGGTTCATGTGCATTCCATCATGCTGCAACGACTCGGGCAGCAAAGACATCACCAAACAGCTGAGAAGGGTCG
>JBDLRR010000090.1:0-18962 GCA_039799985.1 Pseudomonadota bacterium
GCCACCTCCACTGCCGATAGAGATCAAGGGGCAGAGGTTTTTGTGCGGGGGAAAAATGCAAAATTCGAGTCGAAACATGACGCTTGTCTTCGTGTTTTCTGCATTTTTTACGGGTTTGTTACCCGTTGCCTGTAGCACTTCGGTTGAGAAAGGTGACCAGAAAATTGCCAAGTGGGGACCACGAAAGAATCCTGCGTCGGGCAACGCGACTTCCGAGCAACCTGCTGGATTGACTCAGGTTAAGCCTTTCAGCGACCCGGAAGCTTTCGATTATCTTTGGAACACCTGTGGTTCCTGCCATGGCCCGGATGGAGCCTACAAGTCCAATTGGGCCATGCCGGCGAAAGACAAAATTTCAGTTGCTTCTCTCGAGGGTGTAGAGGGTATCACCAAGGCGTATCAGTCGTTGGTCAACAAGTTCGATGGCAACGAGGGCGCATCTCCATCCGCAATGCCATTTGGTGTCGATTTCAGCGCCAATCCGAAAGCCAAGCAAGACAGTGCACGTGCCATCAAATGGTTCGCCGAGCGCATGGTTGGCGTTGTCAAGGACGCAGAGTCGCTTTATCCGAAAGATGAAAAGTCGGGCTCCGCAGCAATCAAGGCCGAGAGTGATGTCGTTGTTTCACTCAATTACAAGTGTGCATCATTGCGAACGGGAACATCCTACCTGACAAAGTTGACATCGGCTCTTTACAACCGCAATCCGAACGAAGCTGAAATGGCGCTTCTGGGCGACAAGAGGGATATGCCATTGAGCCATGAAGAACGGCTTGCCATCTCAGGCCGCATCAAGAGCGACCCGGCATCGGTCACGGAATTCGAACAAAAGGCGTTGAAGAGTTTTGCCACAAAAGTTGCAGATGCAGCCAAGATCCTGCCAGCTCAGATTGATGGTGTGGTCGCAAACAGAAATGCAGTGCAGGCGGATCTGAAGGAAGAATTTTATCAACTGCTCTTGAAGTACTATAAAGATGTTCCTTACCGTGACATTTTGCTCATGGACAAGGTCATGGTGACCGCACGCACGGCACCGTTGTATACAGGTTGCACAGCACCAGTCGCGCCGGCGACCTGGGCAGAGTGCACACTGTCTCCAGACCGATCCAATTACTTCGGCACAGTTGGTTTTCTGCGCGCAAAGCCTGGTTCTTTCCTTGAAAACGGAAATAATTATGGTCGGGCGGGCGCAATGTTCGTTGTTGCATCGGGTGAAGCCCTTTTGCCACAAACGAATGGCCCTGTTGGATCCACTGTCAATGGTCTGCCTGAATGTTTGACGTCGTCTTCCAAGGATGCGCGCGGTCGTGTGAACACCAAGGCTGTTGCTGGAGTCGATGAACCATTGACAGGACCGTTTGGCTCGCTGACTGTGCCGGGCTTCGGCAACGTTTGCCAGGGGTGCCATGTGCGTCGAGGACTTGCGGCCGGATCAAAAATTTACAGAACATTCGGCAAATTCGGTGAGAAAATTTCTGGGGCAACTCTGGATGCTGCATGTGGCACTCCAACTGCAGCAAATCCGTGTCCTGGTGTCGCCAACAATCCTTACCGGGACGATGTTGTTGAAGCGATCAGGAACGACAAGGCAAACTACGACAACGGACAGCAGCGTTTTGCGACCGATGCGCCAGCGCAGAAAGCACGCGATGCAACACTCGACAAGACCTCGCGTGTGACGGTTCAACTCCTGAAGGAGCTCCTGACAGAGGCCAGTGATCGTCCGGGAACATGTATTCCTGTCGATTCAAAGACGGTGAAGCAGGTTTCAACAATTAAAGACATGTCGGAATTTGTTGTCGGTTCACAAGCAAACGTGGCGCGTGGACTAGCCAGAATGATTCCAAAAGCCATCGCAAGAACACAGTTGACCAATCAAGAAGTGATCATGGAGGTCAACAAGGCTTCGGTGGCCAGCAATGGCAAACTTGCAGACATGATTGTTGCGTACGTTGCAACCGAGACTTTTGCGTGCCAGGAGGAGTGAGAATATGGTCAGGTTTACGAAGAAGAGTCAGTTTTTATTAGCTGCGGGTCTGTTTGGGTTTGCAGCTTGTTCAGGAAAATTTGTTTCTGATTCCGGTGTCGCCACGCCAGCGACGGCTGAGGCCAAAAAGGCACACGAAGATGCCATGAACAAGTCGGTATTGAGCAATCAATCAGTCAGTGAGACGCGAAACTTGACGGGTGAGAAGTTCCGCGTGAAGGATTCGGAATTGTTGCGTGGCACACTGGCATGCGTTGATGCCAACCTGGTGATCCCGGCCGACGCGATTCTTCCAGGAAATCCAACAGCCGGCAAGATGCGATTCGTCCTGGCCAATTCTTTGCCTGCGAACACCAACATCATCGAAGCCAAAAAGGCCGACCTCTTTGACCCGAATGCAGAGGGCCGTGAAACTGCGTCCGCGCCGGAGCCTTCGGTTGTCTACCTGAATGCGGCCACTCTCGTGGCAGAAGTGGTTGCGCACAATGCAGACGTCACCACACCCACATCAAAGGCCTATTGTGCAACACCAGAAGCTGCCAAGGCATTGATGCTGCGCTGCGTGCCAACGCTGACAGCCACCCAGCTTTCAACACAATTTGAAGGAAAGACAATGCCAGAGAAAATGGCTGAAGCTTGCGCCGCTGGGGCGACCCAGGCGGAGAAGGACTTGAACAGCCGGGTGGCACTGGCAAGTTTTCTTGGTTCTTGGTTGTTTTTGAAA
This sequence comes from Pseudomonadota bacterium, assembly GCA_039799985.1. Taxonomy (GTDB): domain Bacteria; phylum Bdellovibrionota_B; class Oligoflexia; order Silvanigrellales; family Silvanigrellaceae; genus RFOM01. Next base: position 2,712 of record JBDLRR010000090.1, read on the forward strand.
TCTGAGCGTTGACGAGTTGTAAATTACTTTTTCGAAAAAGCAATTGGAGGGGGAACTCAATGTCGAACAACAGAATCAACCGTCGTGATGCACTGCGATTTGCCCTGATGGGTGGAGTCGGTGCCGCAGTCGTAAAGTATGATCCCAGTGTGATTTTGAACCCAGCCCACTATGGCACGATTGATGCAGTCCAAAACATGCTCAATGCGTTCAGGGGCGGTCCGGCGGCGGACAGGGTTTTTGGTGCACTTGCACAACAGGCAGCCTCGGATGTTGTTTTTGTTCACGTCAAATTCTACATGGGCATGAACAGCAACTATTTCATGAAGGTTGCGTCGAACTCGATCATGAACAAAGTTGGAACACAAACCAACGGCCAATTTCTTCAAGGCGCGGGATTCGATCGGGTTACAATTCGACCCAAACACAGCTCTGCGATGCTCAATGAGTACGTTTCAAATATTATTTACCACGGAACCATCGATGGCATGCCACGTGGAACAACAAACGTTATAGCCAACACGGCAAGTGAAATTGCCGCGAGCGATGCAGAGGCATCTGCAATGTTGGCGGACTATCAGGTGTTTGGCGGCACCGGTCTTGCGGGTGTTGGGCAGCATAATCAACAGACGTTCAACATGAATTTTGCAGGTAATGTTTCTGGCATGGGTCAAGGATGTATCAACTACTTCCTCGAGACTCACGGAATACTGAGAAGCCCCTTGGGTATCGTCGCCCTGGGTGCAAGAAACAACATCATTGCCAACGCAGGTGGCACGGCAATGAGTGGAGCGCTCATCAGTGAGTTCAACAATGGTGTTGGCGCCCTTGCGTCGGACGGTTACGTCAAGAAGAGCAGCGAGTCGAGCATTGCTGTTGCTTTCGACAGTTTGACTCCCAAGGCTGAAGATGCTGCCAAGATTCGAAGGAATGTTCGTGAGAGTGTGAATGACCTCAAGACGAGGATTGCCTCATTTCGCCAGACTGATGTCTTTCAGGCGCAGGCATGGGCACCGGGTGTGACGGCATCGACGGGTCGTCGCGCCGAGACCATCGGCTACTTTGCACTTGCCGGGCGTGCTGCTTCAACGGGATTGTTTACCAACTTCGCAATCGGTGTGAACACGATTGACCTCAATGGGCAAAACATCGACATTGCCCAGAACGGTAACCTGAACGCGCTTGATGCCATCCAACAGACAGCCATCGGTCTGCATATTTTGATCAAGAAGTTGAAAGATGCGGGAAAGAGCTACGTGATTGAGATTGAGTCCGAGTTGTCCAGAAACTTGAACATGGGCGACAGCGGTACCCTGAGTGCGGTTACGATTGTCGGCGGACCAAAATTCAGATCCACCTACCGAAGTGCTTTCCTGGCACCTATGGTTTTGAACGACACAAACGCACGAGCAGACGGATTTGCAGCTGGTTCCATGGTGGATTCAGGTGGAAGCCCCATGGGAGAAGGAACTGTCAGCAAAGACAACTATCGTCTGGGCGTTGCGCAAATCGTTGCCGAGGCGACAGGGCAAACTGGCAAGATTGCCGAGGTCTCGAGGCCGCGAGTCGTCTTCACCAAGAGCTGATGAGGCGTGGCGGTATTCCAACGCCACTCCAAAAAAAGAAGGAGCTGCAACCAGCAGCTCCTTCTTTTTTTGGTGAAATTGAGAACTCGTCCTTGCTGGGCATGAGCAACGAAAAAATAGAGACGGCTCAGGGAAGTGAGTCAAGCCAGGTCGACAGCATCGTTCTCTGAGCTGCTGTTATGGTCACTGGAGCCCGAGGCATCGAGTTGTTGTCCAGCCTTGCCTTCATCCCGACTTTGGCTGCCCTGACGCGTTCGTAGGTTGCTTCATTGCCCAATTGAAACGTATGAGTGTGGCAAGCGTTCACGCAGGAATTTTGTATCAATGTCTTGTAGGTGGCGTTGAACTCCGCCAGTTTCGGATCCGGAGTGCCTGTCGGTGTGGGCGTTGGAGTGGGTGTCGCAGACGGAATATTCACAACGACACCACTGACCTTGGTGATGTAGGCAGCCAAAGTCTGTCGCAAGGCCATCTGGCCACCGCCGGGCGGCATCGAATTTGCCTCAAGTTTTTCTTTCAGCGACGCCGCTGAGGCCTTCCAGGATGCTTCTTTGGTTGCGTCCTTGAATTCATTGGTGGCTCCGGCTCCGTGGCAGCCGACGCAGCTTGCATTGACCAGCTTCAAAACTTCCGCATCAGCAATGACACCAGGCTCGGCTCCAGTTGAACCTCCTGCACCACCGTCACCCAGATCGTCGGTCCTGAGGAAGGCACGATCAGATTTTCGATATGCAACCGCAGAACCAAGCAAGCTTGGCGTGGAATTGGCATCGACCACGTTGAAAGCGATCATCGAGCCAGTGCCTTGGCCAGAAACGGTGATTCTTTCCGCGATCACAATAGGAGCCTGGTTTGCCGCTTTTACAATAATCGAAACCCGACGCTCGCCATCGGTCACCCAAAATCCAGAGTCGCCGATAAGCCCTGTTCCGGCTATGTTTGTCATGGGTGCAGTCTTGCCGGCAAAATCCAATGGAGCGTCATAAATGATTTCAAGCTTGCCCGATGCCTTGATCAACTTGTAGGCGCTGCCTATTTTCAGAAGAATTGCCCTTGAATTCGCTGAAACAACCTGTGGTTCGCTGGCGAAATTCACGCTCGCTCCGCTAATGGAAGTGCTGGAAGCATCTTTTTGATATCTCAGCTTTATTTCTTTCTGGCTCACGGCCCAGCAATCGGTTTCGGTCACCGGAAAAAACTTGGCGTCTGCAAGGCTCAAATCATTGGGCGGATTCAGTGTGTTTGGTGATGGACTTTCAACGCCGAGATCCAGTGCTGCAGATGTTCCATTGTCAAGAAGTATGACAGGTTTGTTCTTGTCCGAGAAGGATATTCCAACAACTTCTGCGTTTGCCGGAATCGACACATTCGACAAGGCCCTGAATTGAGCATTCAAATTTGAGTTCGACTTTGGGCCGCTGCTACCTGTGAAATTCGGTTTGATGTTGATTGTATTTGAACACGCTGTGGTGGCACCAACCAGGGTGGCTCCAACCACAACCGATAACGCAAGCCCTGCCGGCATCCAGACCCGATGTGGATTCAGATTCTTGAGAGATTTCTTGTGCTTCATTATGCCCAACCCCTTACGTTTAATCGGCAAAATCCGAGGAAAAGTTGAGGCGTTTTTTCAGCTTCCAGCGTCTGCGGGCGCCGGAACTTCCATTTGATTGAGAATCATGTCGGCCAATGCGTCCAGGCACTCAACAGTGCCGATGTCCTGAACTGCAACGGACTCTACGGTTGGTGAGTTTTCGAGGTGGAAGGCCATGCGCAAAGCATCCACGGGAACGGCTTGCGGATCGTCGCGGTGATTGAACTGAACCACAATAGAAAAATCCGAAATAGATTTGTGGGCAAGTCGAACACAGTCTTTCAATTTCTTGAATTGCTCTTCACTGGCCGGAAGGCGTGAAAGACGGCTGTCGACAACAAAGATGGCACCATCCGCACCCGCCAGCAGTCCGTGATTCATGCTCTGAAGCAGCTCGTGATGCGGCAGTGTGTACAAGTGCGCGCGCACGTCATGACTGTGGTGTTTTCCGAGTGTCAGCGGTAAAAAATCGAAAAATGGATTGCGATTTGACATTCCGTGAAGGTCAAACAACCGCGTTGCAAGGTCGCCAGCTGTTTGTTTGTAAAGACTTTGCAGGTTGGTTGTTTTTCCGCAACCCTGCGCACCAATCAAGAGAATCTTGAGATGAATTTCGTTCGTTTCTTCATTGATGACTGCCACTGTGGTTGACCTCATTCATTCTGGGCATTGAAAGCAAAGAACGCACATTCCGGCCGCACCAACGGTAGTGGCTCTGCCAATGCGATTTTGATGGCTCCAGCAGAGGCGGCGACAAGGCCACTTTCTCCGGCGCGCAAAACAATGGCTTCTCCGGATTTTGCAATCAATTGCAGTTTTCCCTCCCAGCACGTCACAAGCGAAAATTGTTGATCGACGAGTGGTTTGTACTCATAAATTCCGGCCTGCGAAAAGATCTGAACAGGGAATGGGTTGTGGATGTCTCCGGAGAAAATCTGCTTGTGTTCCATTCGCTGAATAAGAAGTTTTTCCAACTCTGTGCCGCGTGGCAAATTCCAATCGATGGCACTGAGTGCCTCGTCGATGTGGAGTTCACGAGGTTGGCCCTGCGGATCAAGCTCACCCTGACTGTTGTAGCGCCGGCCCCAGTCTGAGATTCGCCAGGTTTTGCCAGATTTTCCTGGCAGAACGTATTGAGGTTCGGCGATGAGAACACCTGGACCGGTGGCATGCACACAGCCGGTGGGAATGGAAATATAATCACCAACCTTCGGATAAACGACGTGCATGACGTCACGAGGTTTGTCTTGGCGAAGCGCAGACATGATGTCGTCTTTGGAGAGTCCTTCTTTGAACCCCAAAAAAACATAACCTTGTCCGTTGGAATTGTTCATCACCAACCAGCTTTCGGGCTTTCCGCACTCTCCTGCCTTCAACAGTGGATGCGAATGCGCCGGATGAACCTGAACCGAGAGTGGTTCTTTGGCATTGAGCCATTTCAAAAGCAAAGGACAATGCGAGCCAAATTTTTGCGCCAAGCCTGCTCCCAGAAACCCTGCAGGATCTCTGTTGAGCAAATCACCAAGCAAGTTCTCTCGACCAGAGTCTTCATTTGCATTGGTCACTTTGGAAGGAAATTGCGCATCGGTTGAGACTTCCCAACTTTCGCCAATTCGTTCTGGCCAGCCGCCTTGTGGAGCGGGCAATGCTCTGACTTTTGTGATTCCTATCAACTGGCCAGCCCAGGGTGTTCGACTGACCGGAACAAAGTTGTAAGGGTCGAACTTCAAGAACGGAAGTGACATTTATCTGCTCCTGGCTTTGCTTTTGTTGTGGATGAGTTCCACCAGCGCTCGCGCGGCGGCTGTATACCCTGCGGCACCCAGACCGACGACGCCTCCGGTCACAACCGGTGCGACCATCGAGTCGTGGCGAAAATCTTCGCGAGCGGCCGTGTTGCTGAGGTGGATTTCGATCACCGGCAATCCGGTTTCCTGAACCATCGACAAAGCATCGCGCAGTGCAATGCTTGTGTGGGTCCAGGCTCCTGGATTTATGAGAATGCCGCCAACCGGCGAACTGCCTGCATGGTGGTCACGTACAATTTGATTGAGAACGTCGAGAACGACACCTTCATGATTGGACTGCACAAGTTCGACTTCGAATTGCGATGCTGAACATTCACGTTTGACACGTTCCAGGAGGTCGTCTTGGGTTTCATGACCATAGATGTTGGGTTCGCGTCGACCAAGGAGTCCCAGATTGGGACCATGAATCAAAAGTATTTTTATCATTCTTCGTTGTTTCCTGCTTTTTGATCATCTTGCCATTGTGGAGTTGACTGTTGCGGTGAATGCGAGACAACTCGATCGTCCATCTTTTTCAAAAGTGCTTCGAGGAATTTCAATTTGCGTTCACGCTCTGCTTGTGCGGCAGTGTTAGCTGGAGTCACAGGCTTTGTTGGAGGAGCCTGAACGCCAAAACGTTCGGCCGCTGCTTTACGGGCATCTTCCTGAAGACTGTCGAGTCTCTGTCTGAGTGACAATTGCCCAGGGTTGTCTTTGAGCAATCTTTCATAAATCGCGATGGCGCGCTCGTAGTGCCCTTGGCTTGCATAGATATCTGCAAGTGTCGTGCTCTCAAGGCTGTAGGCCTGCTGCAGTGCGCGCTTGCGCGAGAATGCTTCAGGTGAGGTGATGAGTCTGAATGCTCTCAGCTGCAAATAGCGATCAAGATCGCCACGAACATTCGCCAGGCTTGTTCCAGGAGTGAAGGCTGGTGGCAGAAGCTGTTCGTTGATCCAGGGAGGCAAATCGGCAAAAATTGCTGAATTGTCGATCAGAGCAGGTTGGATGCTCACCCCACCTGTGCCGAAATTCAAAAGTGCGTCTGTTCCAATGGAAGAAGCCCCATACGATTGACCAGCCTGATCATCGCTGTTGTTAGCTGGAACTTTCCATTCCTGATTTTTCGCTGCTTTATTGTTTTCAACTGCAACTGATGCTGGTGAAGCTTCTGAAGCAGTTGCGCGCATCTGGTTTGAAACCGAAAAACCATTTTCGGGAGCGTTGTTTTTTGTGTTCCGACTTGCAGTCGACTCTTCCGGAGGGTTGATTCCATGCCTGCGCAAATCAGCCAAGACAATATTGCGAGCCGACGCGTAGTCTCCAAAGTCCACATATTCCTTGGTCGACCGCGTGAAGTCGTCCATAGGCGTCAGAGCTCTCAAGACTTCAACAGCTGCATGGGTTTTTTCGAGGTCGTTGTTGAGGAGTGCAAGTTTAAGTTGAAGGCGTTGGGCCATCAGGTTTTCTACGGATTGCGAGAGCGCAAGTTCTATTTCTTTTTGAGATTCCTGAAACATGCCACGTGAAAAATAGTCGCGTCCCAATGCAACCCGAGCGGCCATGTAATTCGGGAAACGTTTGACGGTGTCTTCCAGAAGAACAATAGACTCGTCGATATACCCGCGTTTGCGAAGAATGTCAGATGCCGCAACAAGAGTGGTTGCCTTGGGGTCTTTGTCCAGCTGATCAATCAGTTCTTTTTCTTGTGTGGTGATGCCACTCAACTGCGACCAGAGTGATTTGAAATTCAGTGCCATGCTTCCCGTGCCCTCGTGCCAGGCGAGGCGTTTTTGCCTCGCCAGTCAGGATAGCAGAAAGTCGTGATTCAGTGAAAAGCCATTACTTGACCACAACCGGAGCTGTATCGGGTTGAACCGTATGTTCAAGTGTTACCTTGACCGCTTTGCTCCCCAAAGGGCCGCTGCTGACATAGAAATATCCACCCGCCGATTTCTTGGGTGCCGGGCAAGTCCATTTCACTTTAAAGACGGCTGTGCCACAGGAATCCGTGGCAACGTCGTTTGTGCCGTCCGGATCAACGACGAATCCGGCGCCGCCCTGTGATGTGGTTGCGCCCGCAAATCCTGCATTAATGGCAAGTGCCGGTTTGGCGAAACCTTGTCCGTCCCGAACTACCGCTGTGAAAATCAGCAGACCTTCGGTTGGTGTGCTGCCCTCCTTGAAGTCGCACTTCAAGTCGGACGTGTCTGGATTGACTGAGATAGTCCACGGCTTTCCATCGGTATCGTTGGATGAAGCCACATATTTGGGATCCTTGAATGCTTTGCACCGTCCGGTTCCCGCTTCAACAGTAGAACAACTTTGCAAAGCAAACACCGCCGAAATTGCCGTTAATTGGGTCGCTGTCTTGGACTTTTTAATATGCGCGGCAATGTGCTGTGTGGAAATCACAGTTCACCTCCGTCCAGATTATTCAGATTGTTTCCGCCACCCGACCCCGACTGGTTTGCCGGAGCACCATTCCCGCCATTAAGGTTGTTGAAGTTGCCGCTGTCGCCGCCACCCGTGTCGCCACCAGAATTTCCACCCGAACCACCTCCGTTGCCGAGATTGTTCAAGTTGTTGCCTCCTGCACCGCCACTGGCATTGCCGGCACCTCCGGCTCCTCCGTTGCCGATGTTGTTGAGGTTGCCTCCGCCTCCGCCGTTGTTTGATTTTGCCATGTTGGTTTTGCCGTCTCCCAAGCCAGCTCCGGTGTCAGGCGGAACATCGGTACCGAAATCGTCGGGGCTTCCAAAGTCGTTGCCACCGGCCGACGGTGTTCCTGCCGCATTGGTTTTGGAAGAAGCCCCGTTATTGCCAGCGGCACCGTTGGTTTTCGCATTTAGACCAGACGAGTTTCCGCTTCCGCTTCCGTTTCCGTTTCCGTTCGCGTTTCCATTACCTCCGGAGTTGCCAAAATCTCCGCCATTGTTTGATGGACCTGCATCGCTTCCGCCAAGAATCGGCAGATCGGTGCGCGCAGAAGAGCGCCCGGGGCCGCCCGGAAGAATTCTGGGTGTGATCAGGACCATGAGTTCCGACCGGAAACTTTGTTCTTCATTTGTTCTGAAAAGTGCACCTATGAGTGGGAGTTTCCCCAGAAATGGAACCCGGCCCTGGCCTTTGAATTTTTGGGTTTGATATAAACCACCTATGACGGCCGTTTCTCCGTTGGCAACGATCAGTTTTGTGTTTGCTTGTCGCTTGATGGAGCCCTGAACAGGGTCGGTCGGTGGGTTCGTGGGCGTTTGTCTTTGTACCTGGATGTCCAATTCCAAGGTGTTTTCTGAGGTCACCTGCGGTGCGACCTGCAACTCAAGAGCAGCCACAGTGTTACGACCTTCCGGCTTTCCATCTGGCCCGAGCACATTTCGTGACAGGGTCAGGTCTTCTTTGATGACTGCTTTTTCTTGATCCTGAACGACAACCCGGGGTGAGGCGATGACGTTCGCCAACGATTCTGTTTCGTACGCACGCAGAATGGCATCGATGTTGATCAGGTTGTTGATTGATCCGACTGTGAACTGAAGTGTTCCCAACTGGGTAGGCAAAGTTGCCAGTCCGGGATTGGGTGCATTGGAACCCAGGGCACCAGCACCACCAATGTTGCCTGTGAGCGAGTTTGGAAATATGAGCCCGTTGGCAAGACCTCGGTTTCCATCGAATCCAAAGCGCGTGCCCCAGGTGATGCTTAGTGTCTTGGAAAGTTCGTTGCTCGCTTCAACGATACGCGCCTCAATTAGAACCTGCTGCTTTCGTTTGTCGAGGTTCTCAAGGATCGCCTTCGCCTCAACGAGCGCATCGGCGATGCCTTCGATCACCAGTTTGTTTGTTCGCTTGTCTGAAACAATCGAAAAACGGGGATCAACTTTGTATCCTTTGAGCATTGTTTCCAGAATCGGCTGAAGTTCCACTGCTTTGGCATAATTGACCTGCCAGACCAGTCGCTTGGTTGGAAGAATTTTCCAAGCAGACTCTTTTTCTTTGAGCTTCTCTTCCCGGATGGCATTGAGATTCGCAAGTGTATCGATCTTGAGGATGCCGTTCTCAAACACAGAGCCAAATTTGTAGGCCTCAAGAATAGATTTCATCGCCTGTTCGTAGGTGACTTTGTTTAAGCGTATTGATACGGGACTGCCCTTTTCAACCTCTGGTGAAAGTGTGACGTTGATATTTGCGCCATCTGCCAGTGTTCGGATGACTTCAACCAGCGGAGCGTTTCGATATTCAAGCGATACGAGGTCACTTGTCGGATTGCCAGCAGAATTGTCGCCTACAGGTGTTACACCATCGATTGCCGGAGTGGCACCGTTGGATGAATTGACAGTTGTGACGTTGTTGATCTGAGGAGGAGGCACCGGGCCTGCATTGGTTTGTGCAAGTGCACCTGCGACTGTCAGGTACAATGGTGAACTGCCAATGACGATCGATGCCAGCTTGCGTCTGCCAAATGAAATATTCTTCATTTCTTCTGCTCCTTGGGAGGCTCAGCAGCCCGCATTTTTGAGAATGGAATGATGATGTCTGTAAACTGGATTGTTTGACCGGGAATAGAATTTGCGGAAGGTTCTCGGGTCAGAACCCTGTCGCGGGTGATCGACACCACACGACCGCCATGTCGTCCGATGCGATCACCAATCCGCGCAATGATTCCTTCCTTGGGATCCGGAGTCATCAAGAGGGCAGTGGGCTCTTTCCCAAACAGAGTTCCGACAAGTTCGAACTCCGCAATTTCATGTTGCTGAAGTCGGGTTGTTCCCGTCAATGTCGGTCGAATCAGTGAAAGTGGAGCAAATGGATCTGCTTTGCCCTCTGGCCTGTATGTGTATCCGCCAGTCAAGAAACTGGTCAGGATTAACAAGATATGTGCGCAAAAAAAGTAGGTTCTGCTTTTCATTTTTTCCCTCCGTCGAGGGGTTTGGCTGAGTAGGTTCCATCGATGACTTCATTCAGGTCGATCATCGGTTTGCCAATCGCTGCAGTAGGACTTTTCGATTTTTCAGGTTGAATGTTTTCTGCAGGAACCGGAGCGATGGAACCTGGCTTCTGATAGTAAGCATGGAACAATCCTGTAAACGTCAGCTTCGGTTTTTGAGTCAGCTTCAAGTCCTTGTCCGTATTCACGATCTCAAAATCTTGAATACGCACGACCCTCGGAAGAGTCATCGCCATGTCCAAGAATGAAACGATGGCAGGAAAAGTGCCGAACATTTTCATTTGCAGACCAATGGCATTGGAGTCTTCCAGCTCCACGACAGCCTTGTTCTGTTGGTTGTTAGGGTTGTTGTTTTGAGGTTGAATAACCGGAGGCGGAGGAATTGGAACACCTTGAGGCGTCATTGCGGTCAAGGTCAATTCTGCGCTTGGAACAAATTCTCTTATTTCAGTTCCCGTGACGCGTGCCAAACTCGCAAAGTCATTCAAAACACGATCAACTGAGGCATCCTGCGGAAGCAATTCAACAAGTCTTTTGAATTCGCGGTTGGCGACCGCGAGCTCTTCGTCAAGGGTTACCGGGCTTACAAAATCTCTATTGAGAATTTTCAACTCGTCTTCGATTTTTTGTAGTTCAGAGATTTTCTCTTCCAAAATGGCAATTTTGGGAACGCTAAACTCTTCCCAGGCCATGTAACCTGAAAAAGCAACAATACCGATGGCGCCCAACAATTTGAACGCGACCGGAAATTGTTCATACTTTTTCAAAAAGTCGGCCATCGTTTACCTATCCAGATGTGATTCGGATGTTGATTTCGAATTTCTGCAGTGTGACTCCCTGCAACTCTTCGCTGCTGATCAGTTGCTTCAGTGTGACTTGATCAAGTGACTGAACGTCTGCACGTGGCTGTGTTGTCGCCATTGTTTGTTTGATGTCGTTGTTCAACAATTGTGGCGGAATGAACTCTTTGAGTTCCGCCAGGTCACCAGCATCAATTTTGCCGATTTCTTTTAGGCGTTTCATATAGTCTGCAATCACTGTGTGATCCAAAGCGTATCCAGCCAAGACCAGAGATTTTGTTTTTGTCGAATACGAAATTTTGTTGAACCACATGCGTTCCGGGTGTTTCGATTGGAGACTGTCGAGCAGAACAACTGCGAGCTTTCTGCCCTCTCCGAGCTGCCTAACACGTGCTGTTCGGGTTCTGATTTGTTCAGTTCTGAGTCTTATTTCCTTCGCGCGTTCCAGGTCTTTCTTGAGGCTCGATTTTGTCTGACGAAGTTCTGCAATTTTGTTTTCAACATTCGTCGCTTCTTCCGTATATTTCTCCGCATACATCTCAGTTCCATAGTAAGTCAGCGCACAGAGCACTGCGACAAGCCCAAAGTGGATGAGTATCTGGTTTCGGCTCGAAGATTGGTCAACTTGTGGGGCAAGGTTTATGCGAATCATTCCTTGTCGCCCTCCCGTCGGAGAGCGAGGCCTGTCGCAACCGCAAATTGATGCGAGTAGCGCGATGTAACGGTTTCCTGCTCTTTGGAGGTTAGCTCCATGCCGCGAAATGGTGAGGCATACACTGTGTCGGCATTCAGAAGCGTGCTGATTCCTTCGCTCAACCCGGGAACCACAGAGCCACCACCAGAAAGCACGATGGCATCAATTTCACGAATTGCCGCGCTGGTTTCCATGCCAGCATAGAACTCCATTGTCTTTTTGATTTCTTCACAGAGTTCAAATGTGTGTTGCTTGCAGATCTCTGCAACTTCAGGATGACTTTGAGCGAAGTCGGGGTTGCCGATACTCCATTTCAAAGTTTCGGCTTCCACGTGATTGATTCCAAGTTGCCGCGAAAGAATATCGGTGAATTGTGCTCCTCCAATAGGAATACTGCGGATGATACTGGTTTGGCCGCGTAGCGTCAGATGAATTTTGGTGCTGTCGCGACCTACATCAATGCACAACAGGTTCTTTGAATCGTCGGGAATGACCAATTCGAGTGAATTTGAAATGGCAAATGCATCACAGTCCAGAACGGCTGGTCGCACGCCCACTTGCTTGAGCATTTCAATATACTGCTCAACGACACTTTTGCGCGCAGCAACCAGAAGAATGGCAATTTGGCCTTCTGTTGTTGGTTCGCCGATCGGTTCGTAGTCGATTTCCCAGTTGGACAGGTCTGAATCAACATGTTGTTGGGCTTCAAGAACGACTTGTTTGCCGAGCTCTGCAATACCTTGGAAGGGGATGGAAATTCGTTTGAAAACAACGTTGATTCCGCGCAATCCAACAACAGCACTGGCTCCCTTGTAATTCAGTTTCGTTTGTTTGAGTGCTGCAGTCACAACCTGGGCGATGGTCTTGGTATCGCTCAGGCTTCCGTCAACAACTGCTCCCGGTGGGGTTTCCTCCCAGCCCAAACCCATGAGCCGGTACCCTCTGCCTGATCGTTCCAAGGCAACGACTTTTACAGCTGACGCACCGACATCGATGCCCAGCTGCAAACTGGAGTTGCTTTTGAAAAGTCCCACAAGCGAGGAAGCCATTCAGACCAAGCCCTTCCGATCAGTTCTTGCACTGCAAAACATGATGAAAGAACTGCAGCCGGAACTTGATGAAAAGTTTTCAGCCCCGGTCAGTTGGCTGACAGCCTCGACGTTTGAAGGTCAATTTGCGATTTTTTGTTGAATCTGCTGGGTTGTCACACCAGGGCGAAAAATGCGCGCCCAACCAGTGATGTAACTGCGTTCCTGCGCGGAAACGGAGTCGTCAAACCACAGGGTATCGACAAGGTCGCTTTCCAGGTAGGAAAGAAGTTCCTCGAGTGAGCGACAGGCAGCGCCGCCATTCGGAACCAAGCCGAGGCCACTGTTGTCGTCAGCATGTGTGTAGAGAATCGAAATTCTATCTGCTTCTGGAGGGGAATCGTCGGAAGGCAGACGCGGTGGTTGTCCTTCGACAATGAGTTGGGAACGGAAACGGGACTTGTTCGTACTTCCAGTATGACTGGCATCGCCCATGGGGCAGCTCCTGTGTAGGCACTATGTCTGCACAACAGTTCCTGAGGAAAATCTGCCGCAGTGTGTAGCGCTCAGTTCGGAGCATGCCCAAGGTTGGCCGCGAAGTCAAACACCGGGCCTTCGCAGTTACACTTGAAAACAGTGAATCTCTCAAAATAACCGGTTGTTTAAGTCCGGTTCTGCCCTCTTGTTCAGTGGCCGGTTGAGCCAAAGCCACCCTCTCCGCGGGTCTTTTCTGCAACCGGGACGCTGTGCGGCCGAATTGCAAGTGCAAACACGCCTTGAGAAACCTTGTCGCCCTTGGAGATTTTGAAGGGTTCGCTGCCATGGTTCATCAGGCAGGTCATGATTTTGCCTTCATAGTCGGCGTCGATGGTGCCTGGAGCGTTCAGGACGGTGATTCCTCGCTTGGCAGCCAAACCGCTGCGAGGGCGGACTTGCAGTTCAGCAACAATATCGAAACCAGTTCTTCCGAGCCGAATGCGCGTCAAGGGCTTGGATGAATGGGGCGCGAGACGCAAACCTGTATCGACAAGTCGCCATTCCCCGGGCGGAATCACAACTTCATCGGCAGCCTTCAAATCAAAACCGGCTGAAAGTGCCGTGGCGTAGTTGATTTCGGAGGCTGCATCGAGGTCGGTTCGAGAATTCTCAAGACTCAAAATGGGCAGTCCGCCACTGACTTCCAGAGGCAGCTTTTTGAGGGCACGGGTCAGCCGCTCGCTTGCTTTAGGCAGGATGTGAGAACGCAAACCGCTGAGTTTTGAATTTATGACTTGCTTGGTCACCATATGGCATTTCCTCCGCCGGGACGTAAACACAGTTCATCCAGCAGGTCAAAACTTGACCACGGTGGCTCTTCCGGCATACATCTGTGCGCGCAAAGGTCAGTAGCTCCAACGGTAGAGCAGTTGATTCCAAATCAACGGGTTGTGGGTTCGAATCCCTCCTGGCCTGCCACTTCCAGGCGAGGCGTCCTCGCACCCATCCCAAATACATTTGGTTCCCAAGTAAATGTTGAAAAAAGAAGCCAGTTCTTCTTGGTTCCTCTTTTGGTGATTTAAATTTTTCGTGAAAAAATCGGGAAAATAAAAAACCCTGGTTTTTGCAAACCAGGGTTTTAGAAGATGGCGGGAGCGACGGGACTTGAACCCGCGACCTCCGGCGTGACAGGCCAGCGTTGTAACCAACTCTACTACGCCCCCGCGGTCGTCAGGGTGTGTAGCAAAGGCGAATGACTCGCGCAAGTCCTTGGGGCAAAAAATATTGTTCCAAAATTTTCAGAGTTTTCCACAATTCCGGAGAGCCATCAGCAGACCGACGACCAAAAGACCTATCTGTAAAGCTTGGGCCAACTTGCTTTTCCAGGGTGAAGAATCAGAACCAGGCCTCTGAGAACCTTCCCGTTTACCTGAGAGGCCACCTTTGCGGCGGGGGAGGGTCGATTGAACTGCTTCGGGTTTTCGGAAGGGCAGAATCTTGGCCGACGCCTCTGCCTCAAATGGCCGCCCGTTTTCGCTGCTCTCGGGTTTTTTGTGGTCAGACATAAAAATTCATCCTTCATTCATCAAAGAAGGACGAAGCTGAACGCATCATGTTTCCGCTGAGCTTCGCATTGCTTCTGAACAAAGGAATCTTGGGACACGTTTCTTGAAAGTAGCCGATGTTGAAATCGTTTCGGAACAAGAACAGTGCATTGCCCGCCATGTCGCGAACAACTGTGGCATCCGTCTTTGACTTGGCGTCTGCAATTTCCTCGTCGCTGCAGTTCGTCCAGCGCGCATGCTTGTAGGGCAAGATGTCGAGAGTGCAATCAACGTTGTATTCATTGCGCAAGCGGAACAACACCACGTCAAACTGCAGAACACCCACCGCAGCAAGAATCGGGTCGCTTGCCGCGCGTGACTCGTCGACAAACATCTGCACAGTTCCTTCCTGGCACAATTGCACCAAGCCTTTGAGGAGCTGTTTGCGTTTCAAAGCGCTGGAAGTGCGAACCGCGCCAAAATGTTCGGGCGCAAATTGCGGAATACCTTCAAATTCAAATTTCTGATTCTCGGTCAATGAATCGCCGATGGCGAACAATCCGGGATCATAGATGCCAACGATGTCGCCCGCATAGGCACGCTCGCTGGCAGTTCGCTCTTGAGCAAAGAACTGCTGAGGCTGGGTCAATTTGATTTCTCGTCCCAGGCGTGAATGGTTCACCATCAGCCCTGCCTCATAAACTCCGCTCACGACGCGCAGAAATGCGATGCGGTCACGATGTTTCGGGTCCATGTTTGCCTGTATTTTAAAAACAAAGCCGCTGAAGTTCTGTGACAACGGGTCGACCTGCCCAATGTTGCTACCCTTGGAGCTTGGACCAGGACACATTTCCAGGAACGCTTCCAAAAACGCGCGCACACCGAAATTGGTCATGGCACTGCCGAAAAAGACCGGCGACATGCCTCCACGGAGGAACTTTTCCTCAGAAAAATCATTCCCGGCAGTGTCGACCATTTCGAGTCCTTCGAGAGTCGACTCGAGGTCTGATTCCGGAATCAGCTCATTCAGTTGCTCTTTGTTGTCGAGCGGAATCAATTGCGCCGGGGTTTCGAGAGTGGTGTTTCGACCCTGAAAGTAATGCACCATGCGCGTCTTGCGCTCGATGACACCCTTGAATCGCTCACCGCTGCTGATGGGCCAGGTCATGGGATAAGTTTCGATGCCGAGCACGCGTTCGATTTCATCCATCAGGTCGAAAGGGTCGCGCGCATCACGGTCGAGCTTGTTGACGAAGGTGAAGATGGGAATTTGGCGGATTTTGCAAACTTCAAACAGCTTGATCGTCTGCGGCTCGACACCCTTGGCGGCATCGATGAGCATGATTGCCGCATCTGCTGCAGCCAACGTCCGGTAAGTGTCTTCCGAGAAGTCCTGGTGACCAGGAGTGTCCAGAAGGTTGCAGACGTAATTTCGGTATTCGAAGTTCATGACACTTGTTGAAACGGAAATTCCGCGTTGTTTTTCGAGTTCCATCCAGTCGGAAGTCGCAAATTTTTTCGATTTCTTGGCTTTGACAGATCCTGCCAATCGAATCGCACCACCCAAGAGGAGCAATTTCTCGGTCAATGTTGTTTTACCGGCGTCCGGATGCGAGATGATGGCAAACGTGCGTCGACGTTGGGTTTGCTGTTCAAGTTCAATTTTGTCTGCAGGCATGGAGCCCCCCTTTTTGCAACGCGACTCGTAGCACAATGCGAGGGTTTGTCGCAAGGTGAAAATATTCAGTAAAATTTAAGGGTTTCATGTTAAACAGCGGGTTCCTCAGGAACGGGGTTTTGAC